>NZ_JBEOVG010000041.1:0-76947 GCF_040295345.1 Actinosynnema sp. NPDC002837 | reverse complement strand
GAACATCGCCGCATCGGCGAAGCGCAACAGGTCGTTGCCCGTCGCACGCGACCCGTTCGGCACCGCCGCCCCGATCGACGCCGACACCCGGACCAACTGCCCGTGCACCGGCACCGCCGTGCGCAACAACCCGGCCACCTTCGTGGCCAGCGCGTCCACCCCGCCGACCCGGTCGAGGTTCTCGCAGATGATCACGTACTCGTCACCGGACAGGCGGGCCGCCGTGCAGCCGTCGGGCAGACCACCCTCCAACCGCCGCGCCAACGCCACCAGCAGCTCGTCACCCGCGTCATGACCCAGCGAATCGTTGACCCGCTTGAAGTTGTCGATGTCGCAGAACAACACCGCGACCTTCGACCGCTCCGGCGACTCCAACAACTCCCCGAGCATCTCCTTGACCAAAGCCCGGTTCGGCAACCCGGTCAGCTCGTCGTGCGTGGCCTGGTACCGCAGCACCTCGACGGTGCGATGGCGATCGGTGACGTCTTCGAAGGCGACCAACCAGGACGGCGCGACGTCGCTGCCCTCCGACGGCCTGATGTGCAGCTCGCAGTACACCGGCTCGCCGTCCGACCGCACCAGGATCCGGCGCGGGTTCGGGCGCGGACCGCTCTCGAACACGCGGGCCGCGCTCAACCACCGACCGTCGTCGTCGGGATGGGTCAACTGCTCCGCGGTCACGCCGCGCAGCTGCTCCAGATCCAGCCGCAGCAGCGCGCACAGGGCCTCGTTGGCGTCCACCAGCCGCTCGTCCTCGTCGAACAGGCCGATGCCGACCGGGGACAGCGAAAGCACGTCGGTGATGAGGCGACTCGGACCGTCGAGGCGGTGGGGATCGAACAGCACCCACTGGTTCGCCCCCTTCCGCTTCGCCGCGTCCAAGGCCACCCTCGCGTCACGGAGCAGTTCCGCGGCAGTGCTCCGCGCGGCCTCGCGCGTGACGATCCCGACCGCGACGGCCGGCACCAGCACGGCGCCGTCGACGGAGATCGGCGCCCCCACCTCCGCCTGGAGTCGACGCGCCAGCGCGATCACCTCGACATCGGCGCCCGGCTCCACCACCGCGACGACGAAGCCGGCGCCCAGAGCGGCGAAGAAGCCCGACTCCGGCAACGCCCGCGCAAGACGGTCACGCGCTACCGTCAGCAGCTCGCGTCCGTGTCCCCGGTCGCGTCCGAGGAGGCCGTCGCCTGCGGCCGGCGCGTCGAGTTCCAGGTGGCACAGCCCGACCCGCGTCGCGGAGCCGGTCAGGACCGCGCCCAGCTCGTCGAGGAACCGGTCGAGGTCGGGCACGCGGTGTGGAGGCACGACACGGGCTCGCGCACCGTCGGCCTCCAGGTCCGCGAGTTCCCGCTCCTGTTCGTCGAGGAGCCGCTGCACCCGGTCCAGGCCCACCGCCGTGTCGTGCAGGACGTCGTCGTGAGAAGGGACCTCGACGTCCGGGTCCGATCCCAGGGCAGGCACGCCTGGGTCGTGGGCGCCGGCGCGGCGCAGCGTGCCCTCCAACTGGACGATCTTCGCCAGGGCGGCTTCGGCGAGCGCGGTCGCGCGACGCCGCTCCTCTTGGGCCTGGCCGAGTTGCCCTTCCGCGCGCCCGCGTTCCTGTTCGGCCGCCGACAGTCGCCGGTGGGTGGCCGCCACCTCGGCACGGTGGCCCGCGGCCTCCGCCAGGTAGCGGTCGCGTTCCTCGGTGAGCTGCGCGATCAGCGCGGACAAGCGGACGAGCACCACTCGGAGCACCATGATCACCTGGGAAGCGCGGTGCTCCACCTGCGCGCTCTCCAGCATCACCCGGCGGGCGTCGTTGAGCTCCTCCATCACGGAGATGAGCTGACGCTGCGCCTGGATGGTCTCCTCCTGCGCCCGCACCAGCCGGACCTGCGCGTCGGGTAGCACGAGATCGTGCGTCAGGCTGATGGTCGCGTCACGAGCGGCTTGCACGATGATGGCCGACGAGGACGCTCGCGCGTGCTGCCCAACCCTGCCGTTGTCGTCGGGTGGACCCTCGTCCGCGCCGTCCTCGACCGGCGGGGCACCGTCATGCATCGCTCGATTGTGCCCCATCCCGCACACCGACGATCCGAACCGAACATGACGAGAGCTCGACCGGCCCGTTCTGCGGCACGCCACCCGGACGAGCCCAGGTGCGGCAACTCCACGGCTTCTCGGCACAAGGACGATCCCAGATTTCTTCCAGCTCGCCACGCCACGCTGTACAGCGTTGAGAGGGGGAGACAGCAATGCTGAAACACTGGAAGGCGTACGGGGTGGGGATCGCCGCGCTGATGGTGGTGCTCGCCGCGCCCGCCCAGGCTCAGCCGGTGGACCAGAGCAAGGCCGCCTTCGCACTCCGGTACGTGGCGAGTCCGAAGATGACCAGGACCGAGGTCAAACTGGAACGGATCTTCGCCGACCCCGGGCGCTTCACGCTCGAATCCGGCGATGAGAGGTGCAAGGGGCCGATCAAGAAAGCCGCCATCAGTTCCCACTACTGCTTCGACACCAACGACGCGAACAGCAGGGAGCCGTGGGTTCCGCAGGGCGTGTCGCACGTGTCCGACGCGAGGAGCGCCGGGGTCTGGCGCGGACGCGAGCCCGTGATCCTCAGCTGGTACCACCGCAAGGGCGAGCACGGCGCGGACGCGGTGCAGCTCACCTTCGTCGACCAGAACCTCAAGTACCGGCACGTCCGGCTGGTCGTCCCGACACGCAACGGCAAGGACTACACCCAGGTCACCGACGTTCACGCGGGTGGTGTGCTCTGGTACGGCCGCTACATCTACGTCACGGAGACCAAGCGAGGCCTCAGGGTGTTCGACACCAACGAGATCTACCGGGGCAAAGGCGCCGACGGCTACGTGATGCCCCAGGTCGGGCGGTGGCAGACCAGGACGGCGAGCGATTCGGACGACTACTGCCGGGGCGCGAATCCGGACCCGCGCTTCTCCTACGTCGGGATCGACCGCACCTCACGGTCGCACCGCATCCTTGTTGGGGAGTACTGCGGAAGCAACGATGGCGATTCCAGGAACGGACGGGTGGTCGCGTACCCGGCCGAGGACGGCAAGCCGGTGACACGTCGGGGGCAGGCCGTCCCGGGCAAAGTCCTGATGCTGCCCGGTCAGAACGTCCAAGGCGTCGCGCACGACGGCCGGTTCTGGTACCTCAGCCAGACCGGGCGGGGCAAGACCGGACCCAGCTACCTGCGCAGGACGAAGGAGAACCCGGCGACCGGCGCGCTCCAGGACGACAAGGTGGTGGAAGCGCCGACCGGCGCGGAAGACCTCTCGCTGGAGCGGGATCGTGGCATGCTCTGGTCGGTCACGGAGTTCGACGACGTCGGCCGCACGCTCTACACGATGTCCAAAACCCTGGGGTGAACCGGAAGGGGACGCGGCCCACGCCGCGTCCCCTTGGTCGGCGTGTGGCCAGGGGTCCTCGCACTCACCGCTCGGGTTCCCACTCCCCTGACGGGCTATCCGGCACCGCGGTCCGGTAGGCGTCCACGGCGGCGTCGGCCATCGCGGCGTCGACGGACAGGTGGGTTCGGGCGTCGGCGAGGTGGCGGAGCGGGTTGTCGTCGTCCGGCACGTCGCGCAACGCCGAGACGGTGGCCGCGGTCGCCTCGCAGAACGACCGCAGCAGCACGGCGGCGTAGCGCAGGTAGGCCGACGACTGCTCCCGCAACTGCCAGAGGTCCTCCGACTGCGGTGGCAGCGACGGGGCGGCGTCGACGTGCCCCGCCAGGGCTTCGGACGTCAGCGGCAACCGCGCCACCTCGGCCAGCCACCGCAGCGAACGGCCGCTGCTCTCGTCCGTGCGACCGGCGAGCTGCTGCACCTGGCCGTGCACCGTGGTGTCGACGTCCTGCCGGATCAGTTCCAACGCGAGCCGCTCGAACCGGTCCGGGCCCAGCTCCGTGCGGGCGTCGTAGAGCTGCCGCACGATCCTGTTCAGGTCACGGGGCAGCCCGCCCGACAGCGCGTAGCACAGCCAGACGAACGGTTCCGGCAGGCGCAGCACCCGTTGCACGAGCAGCCGCCGCGTCTGGGTGAGCGTCAGCCGGCTGACCTGGATCACGTCGTCGAACGCCGAGTCGAACGTCGTGCGCACCGACAGCACCCGGCGCGAGAACGACGTGAGCGCGTCCTGCGACACCGCCACCAGGAAGAACACCCCCTGCACGCCGAACACCGACTTGAGGTCGTTGACGAACTGCTCGGCGGCTTCCGCGGTCGCGATCTTGTCCACCTCGTCGACGCAGATGACGACCCGCGCGTCGGCCCGGTCGGCCCGGCTGCGCAACCGCAACCCGACGAACCCCAGGAACTCCCGGAACTCGGCGACCAACTCCGGGTAGGTCTTCACCTGCTCGGCCCGCTGCCGGGCGACGGCGTTGCCCGCCTCCAGCCCACCGGGCGGTTTCAGCGTCGCCGTGCGCGTCCGCGTGGTCGTCTCCAGGTACCGCAACCCCCGCAGGTGCCTGCGGGCCTCGTCCTCCAACGCGGTGTCCGGCCCCCGCAACCGCGCCCGCCGCCTGGCGAACGCCACCGCACCCACCCCGAGCGGCACGGCCGACACCAGCCCGCCCGCCGCCGCCACCACGGTCCGGACGTTGCCCCCGACCCACTTCGCGGCCTCCACGAGCTGCGGCCACCACACCGCCCCGGCGACGACCCCCGCGCCCGCCGACGCGGTCAGCACCCACCGCAGCCGCGGTAATCGGGACACCGCCGCCCGGTTCGCCGGTTCGGGTGGCACGACCAGCAGGCACAACCGGGTGAACAGGTGCACGAGGAAGTCGCGGCTGTCGTAGTCGGTGGGCGCGGTGACCACGAGCGAGAGGTCCCCGGGCTGCCCGCTGAAGCGCTGGTCGCCGAACATCTGCAGGACGGTGCTCTTCCCGATGCCGCGCGTCCCGCTCAGCCCGATGGCGCCGCTGGACATCGCGTCGAGCATCCGGTTGAGCTGGGCGGAGGTGTCGGTGGGCACGAACTGGGCGCGCTCGGTGAGACCGCCCAACCGCCCGACGGACGCCTCGGGCAGGGCGGTCGCGTAGGACCGCTCGGCCAGCACCTCGACGCGTGCGGCGACGAGCGGGAGGACGCCCTTCTCCACCAGCGCGTCGACGAGTTCGCGGTGGGCGCGCGCCGCTTCCTGCCTGGCCGCGGCGGCTCGCGGGAGTTGCTGCTCGGTGGGCCAGTCGCGGGGATCGTCGGACCCCAGCGCCACGGCCTGTGCCTTCAGGGGCCGCGCCCACCCCCACAACGCCGCGCACACCACCGCCGCGGTTGCGAACGCGATCGTCGCGCCGGTGGACGACGGGTTCAGCACGGGTGAGAGGACCGCGGCGGCGACCAGCGTCACGGTCGACACCGCCATCACGTCGAGCAGGGAGCGCAACCGGGCGTAGTGCCGATGCCCGCTCAGGAACACCCGGGCCGACGAGTCCAGCACCACCACGGCGACGCTCATGGCGATCCACACGGGGGTGCTCGTCGCGGGCGGGAAGACGCTCGCCGCGGTCAGCGTCGCGAAAACCCAGGTGAGGACGAAGTACCACGGCTTCCCCAGCGCGGCGAACGGCACCCGCACCTGCTCGGCGAACCGCCGCTTGGACGCGACGAACCGCTCCCGTTCCCCGGCGGTCGCGGTGACCAGGTCCGTCTGGGAACCCAGGATCTCGCCGACGACCTCGCGACGCATGGTCTCCACGCGCGGCGCCTCGACGACCGCGTGGACCTCCGCCTTGGCCAGGGCGAGGTCCACCAGTTCCTCCCGCATCCTCGACACCATGACGTGCGCCGCGAGGTCGGCCATCTGCCGGGGCAGCGACGCGGGGCCGTACTCGTCCGCGAAGTGCTCCTGGAGCGGGCGGTTGTAGAACCGGAAGGTCGCACCCGAGCGGCGCAGCAGGCCCACGTCCCGCTGGGCTTCCAGGAACGACATCAGGTCGAGCGGCAGCTTCCCCCGGCTCGCCAGCCAGACCCGGCTGAGCGAGTAGCGGAAGTAGGTCGAGAAGCCCGCCCCCACCACGGCCGCCACCGCGCCCGCGGCCGCGGCGCCGGGACCCGGCTCACCGGTTTGCCGGGCGACGACCGCGATGAAAGCACCGGACACCAACGCCCACCCCCACATGCGCCGACGCCGGCCGCGCAGCGAGTCGGTCGGGGTGGCCGCGCGGGCGAGTTCGTCATCGGGTGCCACGTCCGTCGACCGCGCCGACCGCCCGCCCAGCGCGAACATCGCGGTGACCACCAGGACCACCGCGGCCTGGATCGCGACCGCGACGTCCCCGTACACCGCGGTCGTGGCCAGTGCGGCGGACAACCCGACCACGAGGCCCACCGCGGCGAAGACCGGCGACGGCACCGACCGCTTCAGCTCCCACCAGGCGAAGTCACGCGTCTTCAGGCGCTGCAGGTGGTCCGCCAGGAAGCCGAGGTGCCCGATCGCGCGCAGGGCGCGCTCCTCCATGAGGGCCCCTGGGTCGACGTGGACGACGCGGACCAGGCCCGACTCCTGGAGGAAGCGCCGGATCGCGGTGGGCTCACCGAACCGGACCGGGTCGAGCAGCTCGACGGGATCGGACCGGGGGTCCGCGTAGGCGACGATCGCGAGACCGAGGTACACCGGGGTGGCCAACGCCTTCGCGAGGGCGCCGTCCGGCTCGGTGGACAGGTGTTCCAGGACGGGCGGCCACCGCTCGTTCGCGCCCGCCTCCGCCAGGTGCTCCGCGATCTGCCGAGCCGACAGCGGCCTGAGGAAGACGACCTTCACGGCCGGCAGCTCGACGAACCCCTCCGGTCGGGCGGTGAGCACGAACCTCCGCCCGGGGTCCGCCAGCGCCCCCAGGGCGAGCTGCTGCCGGTCGGGCGTCATCTCGTCGAGGCCGTCGAGGACCGGGAGCACGCGGTCCGCGTCGATCAGGGCTCGCGCGACGCCCACCGTGAGCCAACGGTGGTGCTCCGCCAGGTACTCGGCCATCCAGTCGTCCAGGTGGACGGCGCGGGAGTCCCACGAGGCGAGCGGCAGCACCACCGGGACCCGGTCGTGCTCCCCGCTCAGCAGGTCCAGCGCCAGCTGCTGGACGAGCACCGTCTTGCCGGCGCCGGGACCGCCCAGCACCATCACCCGGCCGGCGGGGGTCGTGCGGTACGTCTCGGCGAGGTCGACCCTCCCGCTCCGCCAGTAGGCGGACATCTCGCGCTCGACCTGGGCGCGCACCGACCGGGCAAGTCGCGCCGCGGACTCGTCCAGCCCCGCGGCCGTTCGCGACCTCCGGTCCTCCACGACGCCGTTGACGAGGAGGAACAGGCTGACCGAGCTGCCGCCGACCGCTAGCAGGACCCAGGCCCACAGACCGGGGGTCCGCGCGGCCAGGTTCCCGGCCCCGACCAGCCCGAGCACCCCGGTGATCACCGCGTCTCGCCGCATGTGCTCCGTCCACGCCTCGGTTCGCCCGTACGCAGCGGCTATCGTCGCCGCTCGGGAAGGCGTTTCACGGGGTCGCAGCTCGTCCGGACGTGCGCGTCGACGGTCGCGGCGGTCAGGGGCGCCGGGCCAGCGTCGCCATCGTGCGGCCCATGAGGCCGGGCACGTCGGCGTCACGCACGCCGTCGAGCAACCACTGCCCGAGCTGCACGGACGCGTCGACGACCTCGCGCACGCGCGGGTAGCGGCGGTCGCGGTACTCGGTGAGCACCGCGTCGTCCCAACTGTCCCGAGTGGACAGCAGCTCGGCCAGGACGAGCGCGTCCTCCAACGACATCGCCGCGCCCTGTGCCAGGGTCGGCGGGCACGCGTGGGCGGCGTCACCGACGAGCACCACCCGGCCCCGGTGCCACGGGCCCCGCACCAGCAGCCGGTCGAACCAGGTGTAGTTGATCAGCGACGGGTCGGTCAGCGCGGCCTGGATCTCCGGCCACGGCCCGCCGTAGCCCTGTGCCAGGCGCCGCATCTCCTCGGCGTAGGTGGACGGGTCGATCGCGCCGCGGTCGCGGTTGCGCTCCACCAGGTAGGCGTAGGCGGTGTCCGGGCCGGTCGGGCAGCAGCCGGCGATGAAGCACGGCCCGCCGTAGATCATCCGGGTGTGGTCCAGGCCGGTCGGGCGCGGCACGGCGGCGCGCCAGATGGCCATGCCGGTGGGCGCCGGCCGGTCCTCGACGCCGATCAGCCGGCGGGTGGCGGAGTTGAGGCCGTCCGCGCCGACGACCAGGTCGTACCGCCCGCTCGTGCCGTCGGAGAACGTGACGTCCCCGCGGTCCTGGTCCAAGGCGGTGGCGGTGACGCCCAGCCGGACCGACGCGCCGGACGCGCGCACGGCGTCGATGAGGATCTGCTGGAGCCTGGGTCGTTGCATGCCCACGGTGGCGGGCAGGTCGTCACCGCCGATCCGGCCGCCGGGGTGCACGGCCAGCACCGCGCCGGACGGGGACAAGAGGCTCAGCTCGTCGAACGGGAACCCCTGGCGCAGCACTTGGTCGATGACGCCGACCTCGCGCAGCACGTGCAGCGCGTTGCCCTGCACGGTGATGCCGGACCCGGCGGTGGCGTTCCAGTCGGGCTTGGCCTCCACGAGGTCGACGGCGTGCCCGGCGCGGCGCAGCAGGACGGTCAGCGCGTTGCCGGCGGTGCCACCGCCGAGGACGAGCACGGTGCGGGTCATCAAGGCTCCTCGGGTTGCGGGACGGCGTGGGGTGTCGCGGCACGGCGACGGGTTTCACCGGCGAGCCGATGGTCTCTTCACTTGTCGAGCACTCGTGGCCGTGGAGGGCCGCGAGCGGGTGGTCGGTGACGCGTCACCATCGGACATGTTCGTGGTACCGGTCAGCGGTCGTGGTCGCTGGACCGGAGCCAGCCGTAGTGTCCGGGCAGGCCCCACCGCTGCCATTGGTCCCAGCCGCGGCCGGGGTACCACCAGGGGCCGTCCTCCCCGCGATCGAGGCAGTCGTACGCGATCAGGGCGTCCCGTGCTGTCTTGCACTCCGGGTGCGCCCGGCTGAAGTGCTCGACCCTGGTCTTCGCGCGCAGCGTCCATTCGGGTACCGGAGTCGCGGGGTCCTCGGTGTGCCACCACGTGAACCAGGCGTCCTCGCCCCAGAGCAGCTCCGTCGCCCACTGGCACGCGAGCCGGACGACACCGCCCTGCGCGTTCGGGCCGCCGGCGGTGTCGAGGCGCGCCAGCCACGGCCGCAAGTCGTCGTACGCGCACGCGAGTCCGCCCAGCAGGTCCACAAGATCGTCGGTGGGCCAGCGCTCCAGCGCGTCCAGCAGTGCGGCGACCAACGCGTCCTCGGTGGCACGGCGTTCCTCGTCGGGCCAGCTCGCCAGGTCGGCGTAAGACGGACCGAAGGCCCGCAACGCCAGACCCGGATCAACCTCCTTGGCGCGCACCAGGAAGATGAGGCGGAGTGCGAACCGCCGGTACAAGGACTGCCATTGCCCGCTGGACCAGTGGTCGTGGGAGTCGGCCGCGATCGACTTGACCAGCCTGTCCGGCACGGCGTCGGCGCCGCCTCCGAGCAGGACGGACAAGTCCTGCTCGGAGTAGCAGCGGGCACAACCGGCGGAGAGGTCCACGGCTTCATCATGTCGCACATCCGGCGGCGCGAGGCGGCCGAGCGCGTCGGACGCCGGATCAGCGCGTGAGCCCCTCGCACCTGCGTTGATCTTGGCGGGTGCGCGGTGGTATACAGGGTCTTGGTGCGATTCCAAGGTGTGGTGGTGACAGCCCACCAGTTCCGCCCGTCGCGGCGGGACGACTCGGTGCGACTCCGAGGCCACGCGGTGAGACCCCGCTCCCTCTCGGGCCTGCGTCCAGGCCCCTGGTTCCGCGCGCGGAGGTGCCACCTCCCGCTGTCGAGAGGCGAATCGCATGTTCACCGGACACATCCACGAGGTCGGCACGGTGGCGTCCGTCGACCGGGGCCGCATCGAGGTCAACGCGCCCAGGACCGCCACCACCGCGCCGGGCTCGATCTGCCTGAACGGCGTCGGGCTCACCATCGACCAGGCCGAAGGGGCGCCGGACGTGCTGGCCGCGGTGCTGTCGCCGGAGACCCGGCGCAGGTCGACGCTCGACGGGATCCGGCCCGGCACGCGCGTCAACGTGGAGTCGCCGCTGGTGCTGGGCGACCGGGTGGGCGGTCACCTGGTGCAGGGCAACGTGGACGCCGTGGGCAAGGTCGTCCGGGTCGACGAGGAGACGACCTCCAGGCGGTTGTGGATCAAGCCGCCGGAGCGGTTCCTCCCGTTGGTCGTCCCGAAGGGGCAGATCGCGGTCGACGGCGTCAGCCTGACCGTCGCCGAGGTGGCGCGCGACCGGTTCTCCGTGGCGCTGCTCCCGGTGACGTTGCGCAACACCACGCTCGCCGACCTGTCGGCCGGTGATCGCGTGAACCTGGAGCCCGACCTGGTCACCCGCCTGGCGCAGCGCTGGCCCGCCGATCCGGGACGTGCGGTGACCGAGGCGGTCGCGGCGCTGCCGTGGTCGGGGCGCCGCTCGGGCGCGCGGGGCGTGCAGGAGGCCCTCGCGCAGCTCGCCGCCGGCGGGGCGGTGGTGGTGTGGGAACCGGACCTGGAGGGTGAGGGGGACGTGGTGTTCGCGGGTGCGCACCTGCGCCCGGAGGCGTTCGTCTTCCTGCTCACCCAGGCCTGCGGTCACTCGACCGTGCCGTGCGCGCCCGAGGTCCTCGAGCGGCTGGAGATCGGTCCCATCCCCGGTCCGGGCGACCGGCACGGCACCCGCCAGCACGTCCCGGTGGACCTGGCCGCCGGGACCGGCACCGGCGTGTCCGCCGCCGAACGCGCGGCGACCGTGCGCCGCCTCGCCAGCCCGCACGCCGTGCCGGGCGACTTCGTCCGGCCGGGCCACGTCTTCCCGCTCGCCGCACGTCCGGGAGGGCTCGCCGAACGCGGCGGTCACACCGAGGCCACCGTCGCCCTGTGCGTCGCGGCCGGGCTGCCACCGGTGGGGGTGTGCTGCGAGGTCATGAACCCCGACGGGACCATGGCGAAGGCCGCGGACCTGGAGGTCGCCGCGCTGCGCTGGGGCCTGCCGCTGGTCGACGTGGACGACCTGAGGAAGTACCTGTGAGCACGGCCGGACGCGACCTCTACGACGACGACCGGTTCTTCGCGGGGTACCGCCTGCTGCGCGACTCGGCCGCCGCGATCAACGACGTCGTCGAGATCCCCGCCCTGGACCGCGTGCTCCCTCCCGTGGCGGGCGCCTCGATCGTCGACCTGGGCTGCGGAACCGGCGCCCTGGCCCGCCGGCTGGCCGACGCCGGGGCGGCCGACGTCCTGGCGGTGGACTCGTCCCGGCGGATGCTGGCGCTGGCCACCCCGCACCCGCGGGTCCGCCTCCTGCGCGCCGACCTGGACGAGCTCGCGCTGCCCGCGTGCTCGGCCGACCTGGTCGTCAGCAGCCTCGCCCTGCACTACGTCGCCGACTACCCCGGCCTGGTCGGGCGCGTCGCCCGGTGGCTGCGGCCCGGCGGGCGGTTCGTCTTCTCGGTCGAACACCCCGTCTGCACGGCCGCCGACCCCATGACCGGGTGGTTGCGGACCGAGCACGGCACCGTGTGGCCGGTCGACGACTACGCGCGGGAAGGGCCGCGGACCCAGCGCTGGATCATCGAGGACGTGCGCAAGCACCACCGGCGGCTGACCACGCTGGTCGGCGCGCTGCTCGCCGCAGGCCTGGAGCTGACGGGCATCGACGAACCGGTCCCGGACGACGCCGCGCTCGCCGAGCACCCCCGGCTGGCCGAGCACCTGCGGCGACCGCCGCTGCTCGTGCTCGCCGCCCGCCGCGACCACGGCGGTTCGGCGTCGGATCCTCCGGGAAGGGGAACGTGGTGATCGAGGTCGACGTCGTGGACGGCATCGGGGTCGTGCGGCTGGTCCACGGCAAGGTCAACGCCCTGGACCTGGAGCTGTGCCGGGCGATCACGCGGACGATGCGCGACCTCGACGACCGGGACGCCGTCCGGGCCGTGGTGGTGACCGGGACCGGGCGGGTGTTCTCCGCCGGTGTCGACCTCAAGCGCGTGGTCGACGGCGGGGCCGCGTACGCGGCCGAGTTCCTGCCCGCGCTCAACGCCGCCTTCCGGGCCGTCTTCGACGTCGGCAAGCCGGTGGTGGCCGCGGTCGACGGGCACGCGATCGCCGGTGGCTGCGTGCTCGCCGCCGCCGCCGACCACCGGATCATGGCCGGCGGGACCATCGGGCTGCCGGAACTGCGGGTCGGCGTGCCGTTCCCCCAGTCGGCGCTGGAGATCGTGCGGTTCGCGATCGGGCCGGTGGCCGCGCACCGGGCCGTCTTCGCCGGCGTCAACCACGGGCCGGAGGCGGCGCTGGCCCTGGGCCTGGTGACCGAGCTGTGCGACCCGGACCTGCTGCTGGACCGCGCCTCGGCCGCCGCCGCGGCACTGGCGCGCGACATCCCGGCGGACGTCTTCCGGCACACCAAGGCCCAGGTGCGGCACGAGGTGAACGAGCGACTCGACCGGGCCACCGACGCGGCCACCCTGGAGCTGTGGACGACGGCCGCGACCGACGGCCGGATCCAGGCCTTCCTGGACCGGACGGTCGGTGGCCGGTCCGAGCGGTAGCGGCGGGGCACGACGCCGTGCCGGTCGCCGATGCGCTGGCGCCGGAGGACGCGGCGGTGACCGTTCAGCCGCAGACCTCCTGGTAGGGCACTTCCGGCACGTAGCGCTGCCCTCCTCCCGGGTCAGCGGACGCCGGGTGGTGTCGCACAGGGTCTTCGCGATGTCGCCGGTGTAGCCGAGGTCCACTCCCGCACCGAGTGGTCCTCGCCCGCGCCGGCCAGGCACAGGCGCCAGCCGTCCTGACCGCAGGAGAACTGGTTGCGGGCCTGCTCGGGGTTCCACCCGTAGTCGCCGCCCGTGGCCATGGTCCGGCCGTCCGGGCTGAACGCGGCGGCGTACACCGGGCCGACGTGCCCGGTCATCGGCTGGTTCGCCCGCAGCCGGCCGCTGACGTCCCACAGCCGGACCGTGCCGTCCTGCCCGCCGGTGGCCAGGGTCCCGCCGCACCGGGAGACGTCGTTGGTGGCGCTGGAACGTCTCGCGCTCCCGGTTGGTCAGCCAGTGCTCGACCTCCCGCCCCACTCAGACCGACGCGGCGGCCCGCGGGGAGGCCATGAGGATGAAGTACCGCGACGAGTCCAGCGCGTTCTCGATGGTCCGCCACAGGTCGGGGTTGGCGCCCAGGCTGGTCTGGTCCCGGAACACCCGCAGCGCCCTGGGCCGGTACCAGCGCTTGGCGAACCGGTGCAGGCCGCGTTGCACGTCGGCGGCCAGCCGCATGTCCGCTCACCTCTTCGTGGCCGCCGACGACCACCGCCCACCGCTCGGCGCCGACCGGACTCGCCGGCGTGACCACGACCGCGCGTCGCCGGGCACACCCCGTCTACCGCTACCGGTTCCAACTGCCCGGGATCAGGGACCGGCGCACTCCCCCGCGACGGGCTTGGCCGCGAGGTCATCGGCGCCGATGCCGGTGGCCGGGCCGAAATCGTTGGGCCGAACAGGTTGTGCGCTCACCGAGCACGCGGACCACCTCCCGCCGCTTCGCCCTGGCCCACTGGCGAACGGCGTCGCCGCCCACCGGGGTGTGGCCCGATACCCCGTCCAACCACGGCGGGAGCCGGAGCCCTGTTCCGCGCCGGGGTGAACCCCGCTCAGCCCGGATGAGCGGCCGGCGGCGCGTCGGGCGTGCCGGGCTGGGCGCGCGTCGGACCGGGGTTGACGGCCGCCGCCGCCAAGTGGCTTTGCAGCGTGCGGTGCAGGAAGGCGTGACCGTCGAGCCTGCGGCGGGTGATGATCCGCTCCTCGGTGTGCGCCAGGAACGCCTCGACGTCGCGCGGCAGCATCCCGGCCCGCACCACCAGGCGCAACGCCGCGCGGTGGCTCCACCAGCCGTGCATCGACACGGCGAACCCGACCAGCCAGATGCCCGTGATGCCGGCGATCGTCGCGTGCAGCAGCGCGGGGCGCAGTGGTTCGGCGACCGAGCCGCTGAGGACGTGCGCCGATCCCAGCACCAGCAGTGCCGCCGCGCCCGTGCCAAGCCGCACGACCAGCGTGCGGCGAGCGGCCGAGGCCCGGCGACCGTGCGGGGTGGTGCGGGCGACCGCCTGGTCCGGCAGCGTCAGCACGCCCGCGGCGAGCCCGGCGGTGAGGCCCGGGATCAGGCCCAGCAGGAGGCCGTGGAAACCGTCCATCCAGCCGAGGTTGCCGCCCACGGTGCCGATGGCCACGCCGATCGCCACACCCGTCAGGAGCACCCGCACGAACGAACCCTGCGCCCCGCGCCAGTCCAGCCGCCAGTGCGCGGACACGAACCGGGCGCGGACGAGCCGGGACTCGCCGGCCTCCGGCACCTTGCCCGCGGATCGCCAGTACACCAGCGCGGTCGCCGACAGCACGCCGGCGCTCACCACGCCGGCCACCGCACCTGCGGTGATCGCGGCGTGGCCGATCACGGCCGCGGCGCAGCCCACCGCCGCCGCCAGGTAGGCCCGGGTGAGTTCTGCGCCCGCCGACCGCTCGGGCCGGCTCAGCCAGGACAGGTTCAGCCCGTCGACCGTGAACGTGTCGCGCCCGGCCGACTCCATCAGCACCGCCAGCCCGCGCATGTGGTGCAACGACTGCCCGTCGCCGTACGAAGCGGTGCTGGTGAGACCTCGTTGTCGGGGCAGGGCTTCGGTCAGGTAGGCCGACCACAGCCGGTCGAGGTCGTTGTCGATCAGCTCGCGGACCAGCGCGTCGTCGACGTGCCTGCCCCGGTAGGTCAGCACGGCCACGGTCAGCGTCAGCGGGGTGTCGAGCAGCCGCACCAGCTCCGGGTTGCGGTCGCACGCCGCGCGCAACGAGGCCAGCTCGGGCCCCGCCTCGCGCAGGTAGTCGTCGACGTCGAGCGGCCGCAACGGCTCGATCTGCACCGCGACGCCGAACTCGAGCCGCCTGCCCGACTCGAAGTACTCGTCGACCCGGCTGCACACCACCATGCCCGCGTTGAGCCGGGAACGCAGCAACGACAGCACCTCCACGCACCGCCTGCGGTCGTCCAGGTCGCGGATCTCGTCGAGCCCGTCCAGCAGCAGCACGACCGGGCTGCGGTCCGCGCGCAGCCAGCGCCGCACCCGCTTCGGCGGCACCTGGTACAGCCGGCCGATCTCCCACGCGAGCCACTCCACGGCCGTGTCGACGGCGAGCTCGAGCTGCGCCTGCTTGGCCTCGGTCAGGCGTTGCTGCCGCATCGCGAGGTCCTCGGCGCTCTCCTCCTCGCCGTCCTCGGCGGACCTGGGCCGCAGCAGCGCCCGGTGCAGGCCGGCCAGCTTGTACGGATCCACCTTCCAGCTGCTGCCCGACAGCGACACCACGATCGGCACCGGGCCGTCGGGATCCGCCAGCAGGTGTTCGGCGAGCCGCAGCAGCTGGGTGGTCTTGCCGGCGCCCGGCGCGCCCAGCACGACGAGCCTGCGCGCGGTCCTCTCGTCGGCGAAGATCTCCACGATGCCGGTCAGGGTCGGGGTTCCGACCACGCGCAACGGGCCGGTGATCGCGTCGCGGCGCTCGGCGAAACCGAGCTTCGCGGGCACGATCCGCTCCAGCGACCGCGCCAGGAACTCGTCGATCCAGACGACCTTCATCCGCCGCCGCAGGTCGTCGAGGTGGCCGTCGGCGCGCGGGTCGAACGCCTGGTCGGCCACCGCGTCCAGGGTGCGTTCCCGTCGTTGCCACGCGAGGCCGCCCGCCACCAGGGTGACCAGGGCGAAGACGCTCAGCGCCAGGCCGGTGTTCTGCTTCATCCACGTCTGGCCGGGCAGCGGGTTCTCGGCCACCCAGTCACCGAGCGGGGCGAAGTAGGCGGCGGCCACCGCGGTGAGGACGACCGCGAACACCCAGCCGCGCCTCCCCATCGACCCCACCTCCGCCGCCGGTGTCGTTCGGCACGGGCCCGAACGTTCGGTTCGGGGCACGAGCCGGACGGTGATCATATCGGCACGAGCGCCCGCGGGCGGTGTCTCCCGCGAAGCCGCGGTCGTGCGGTGGGACGAGGGTGGCCGAAGGTGCGAACCGCATCGGCGGTCGAGGTGATCGGGCCCGCAATGCCTCGGTCACCGCCCGACTTCCGCGTTCGCCGTGTCGACCCAGCGCTCGCCGCGTTCGACGAACCGGTCCGGCAGCGCCGTCGACGTCCGCTCGTCCACCCTGGTCCCGAAGTCCCGGGTGCCCGGCGCGATCAGGTGCCTGTCCTTTCCACGAGTGCGAGGACGCGGTCTGCCACGTCGTCCGGTCGGGTGGTCGTGGTGTCGACGGCCAGGTGCAGCGACCGCGGGAACTCGGCGGCGATGTCCACGCCGACGACTCCGGTCCGGCGGTAGACCTCCGAACGCCCGCGCAGCGCCTCCGGCGACTCGCGCAGCCACACCTCCAGGTAGCCGGGCAGGTGCTCGCGGTTCCACTCGTGCACGGCGTGGAACAGCGACACCGTCGCGCACACCACCAGGTGGCCCTGCGAGGCGATCTCGGCGGCCGGCCGCGCGTAGACCATCGCGAGCCGGCGGCGTTCGGCCGGCTCGAAGCCCGGCCCGGCGGCCAGCGCGTGCCGGACGCGGTCGCCGTCGAGCAGCACGGGCGGCCGCCCGGCGCGCACCAGCCGCTGCCGCACCAGCTCGGCGGTGGTGGTCTTGCCGACGCCGGACAGCCCGGTGATCCACACGACGCCCGCCATCACGTCCCCTCGTCCAGCGCCTTGAGGACGTCGCGCCCGGCGGCGACGTCCGAGGGGTGGTCGAACTCGAACCACGGCCCCGCCACCGGCACGGCGGTCACGGTCAGCTCGCGCACGAGCCGGCCGGTCAGGTCGAGCACCGGCACGTGCGCCGCGGACGCGGCGGACCACCCGTGCGGCGTGAAGCGGAGCAGTCCGGTGTACTGGCCCTGCACCTCGGCGGTGGTGTTCGCGCGTCCGCCGATCTCGACGACCCGGTCGCCGTCGAGCCGGAACGTCTCCGCGTCCGCGAGCGGGTCGGCGAACCTGCCGCGCCACAGCGGTTCCCAATCCGGGTCGTACACCACGGCCACGTCGCCGCCCGCGGTCGCGAGCCGGCGCACCGACTCGGCCGAGTACACGATGTCGCCGTAGCTCACGACCACCGGTTCGCGGGTCAGCCACTCGGCGGCGGCGGCGAGCGACTCGACCATGGTCGTCGAGGACCAGCACGGGTTGTGGAACCGGGTCAGGTCGTGGCCGTCGAAGGCCTCCGCCCGCCGGCCCGTGACCACGCCGATCTCGTCGGCGCAGGCCCGCAGGGCGCGGACTCGCCGGTGCAGCAACGAGGACCCCTCGACCTCGACGAGGCACTTCGGCCGGTCGTCGGTGGCGTCGCCGAGCCGGGACCCGCGGCCGGCACGAGCGCCTTCACGACACCTCCAGCAGCCCGCGCACGAGGGCCACGTCCTCCGGCGCGTACTCCGGCTCCCGCTCCGGGTGCCACATCACGCCGACCAGTCGCGCGTCCCGGTGCCGCACCGACTCCACGACCGGTCCGCACACCGCCTCGACCACCAACGGGTCGGCCACCGCGTCCGCGCCGAAGCGGTGGAAGCTGTTGACCTCGCGCCGCCCGCCGGAGCGGAAGTCCACCTCGTGGCGCACGCCGACGTGCCCGGCGACGGGTCGCAGCGACGTGCCGAAGTGGTTGAGGATCGCCTGCATCCCGCGGCACACGCCGAGCACCGGCACGTCGCCGGTCAACGCCCACCGCAGCAGCCGCCGCTCGGTCTCGTCCCGCCGCGGCGCGGTCCCCCCGTACGGGACGAGGTCGCCGCCGCCGGTGAGCACCAGCCCGGCGAGCCCCAGCTCCCGCGCCGCGCGCACGGCGTGCGGCGCGGAGTTCGGCAGCGGCACCGCGACCACGCCGCACACGGCGAGGAACTCCACCCACCGCACGTCCAGCGCGTCACCCTCCTCGCCGTGCTCGTCCTGCACGGCCCGCTGCGTGATCCCGACCGCCTTCACGTCACCACCCCCACGTGTCCCGCACCCGCGTCGACCTCCAGCGCCGCCGCGCCGAGCCACGCCCGGAACTGCGACTCCCCCACCCCGATGACCGCGGGCACCCCCAGTTCCAGCGCGCGGATCGCCATGTGCGAGTTGACCCCGCCGAACGCGGTCACCAGGCCCGCGACGCCGCGGGAGAACAGCCAGTCGTAGCCGGGGTCGGCGCCCGCCACCAGCGCGATGGCGCCCTTCGGCTCGTCGCCGGCGTCGACGTCCGCCACCCGCGCCACCACCCGGCCGCGCGTGACGAAGTTCGGCCGGGTGGCGGGCACCAGGAAGCCCCACACGTCGTCCGGTCCGGTGATCAGCGGCGGCAGGACGACACCGCGGCTGACCGCGTGCGCGGCGCGGCCGCGTTCCACGGCGTGCTCCAGCGAGTTCGAGCCGATCTCCTCCACGTCCACGTAGGACATCTCGTCGGCCGAGAACCCGTGCCGCGAACCGAACTCGCGCACGCCGACCAGCACGTCGCTGGGCACGGCGGTGAACTCGAACTTGGGGCGCTCCCGGCCGCGGATGGCCGCGCCGACGAGCGCCGGCAGCCGGTGCGCGTCGAACGTGAAGCCGGCCTGGCGGATGAGCCGGTCGATGGCGCGCACCTGGCCGGGGCCCGGCCGGAACCCGCCGGCTCCGGCGACCGGCGGCCGGGGCGCCGACCAGTCGAAGTAGCGGTCGGGTTCCTCGTCGTAGCGCGGCGACAGGATGTCGTAGGCGCCCGGCCGCAGGTGCCCGTAGCGCTTGAGGAACGCGGTCTTCCCCATCGAGGCGAAGTCGCTCTTCAACTCGCCCGCGACCAGGCCGAGCCCCGCGACGAACGCGGCCCGCTCGTCCTCGCTGAACACGCCCGTCGCGACCAGGTCGCCCAGCAGCTCGGTGGCCACGAACGCCGCCCGCGCCAGCCCGGCGAACGGCGGCGTCCCGTGCGCCACGCAGGTGTCGAGCATCGCGGCGATGCCCGGCGCGCAGCACCCGGGCTCGTGGTGGCCGCACCCCGGTCGGGGGTCGAGCAGCCGCAGGGAGGCGAGGTTGCGCTCCCACAGCGGACCGGACACCATCCGGTCGGTGAGCTCGCGCAGCGCCTCGCGGAACGCCCGGTGCTCGCGCGTGGTCAGCCCGGCCTCGGCCACCGCGTCCACCCGGTCCGGCCGCAGGCCCAGGTTCGAGACCACGACCTCCGACTCGACCTTGTCGTGCAGGTGGGGCCGGTCGACGAGCCGTTCGAGCCAGTGGTCCACCAGGTGCGCCGCCAGGTCGTCCGGCAACCCCTGCGGCAGCAACGAGTTCAGGCTCACCCGCACGTCGACGTACGGCAGGCCCGCGAAGTCCACCAGCAGCGGCACCCCGCTCAGGTCGCGGTAGCCGTACCGGCGGCGGGCGCGGGCGTACACGTCGTCGGTGATCAGCCGTCGGTACAGCGACGACGCCAACGGCCGCGGTCGCAGGCCGATGATCTCCGCCGGGTTCCAGTCGGGCATCACGCCGAACACGGTGCGCTTGCCGACCACCGGCCCTCTCGCCGACGACCGGCTGCCGATCACCGCGGACACGCGCTCCAGCACCCGGCGGTGCGCCGCGGCGGGCACGGGCGCGGCGGCCACGACGAGCGGGCGGACCTGGAGCAGCACCAGCGCGCCCGAGGACCGGACGGCGAACTCGACCTCCAGGCCGTCCACGCCGGTCAAATCCGCCGGCTCGCGCAGCAGCGCGGTCACGCCCGGCAGCGGCGCGTCCGGGCCCCGGTCGGTGCCGTACCAGGTGTTCACCCCGCCGACCCGGCCCGCGGTCACCGCGTCCGCCCCCGCGCCCTCGACCCAGTCGACCACCAGGTACGGCGCTCCCCCGCTCGGGTCCCGCCCGCACGCCACGCCGCTGAGCACCCCGTCGCGCACCTGCGGCTGCACCAGTACCTGGTCGTCGGGCCGCTCGCCGTCGTAGGAGGCGAAGACGCGGTCGACGCCGTCGGCGAGCTGCGCGCGGGTGTGCAGGCCGGGCAGCGTCCGGAACCGCCCGGCCTGCGAGCCGTGCGCCGAGTCCTCGGTCCCGGCGCTGCTGCGCGCCATCAACGGACCGCGCGCCCACGGGCGCCGCAGCACGTCGTCGAGCACGCGTTCCCGCTCGGCCTGCCGGCGGCGCAGCGGGAAGCACGCCAGGGGCGGCACGTCGGCGCGGGTGACCAGCGGCGCCAGGCGCACGAGCGACTCGGCCTTGGTACCCAGGCGGACGCGGGTCACGGGCGGTCCTCCCCCCGACGGCGCGCGACCCACGCGACGGTCTCGTACGGCACGGAGACCCGCGCGCCCGCTTCGGTCCGCACCAGCTCGCGGATCTCCCGCAGCACGGTCTCGAAGCGGCCGCCCGCCTGCTCGCCGAGCGTCCAGTGCGAGCGCCACAGGTCGCACCACGCCTCGGCGTCGAGGTCGTAGACGGTCCGGCCGGAGATCCGCACGGGCCCCTCGAACAGCCCGCTCTCCTCGATCACCGTGCCCTGCTCGGACCGCCGCACGCCGTACCGGAAGTCCGGCACGTGCGACTTGATCAGCTCCTCGATCCGCGCCTGGAGCGGGTCGTCCAGCTCGCGGTGGTTCCACAGGCACACGAAGTGGCCGCCGGCGCGCAGCAGCCGGGCCGCCTCGCGCAGCGCGACCCCGCGGTCGGTGTGGTCGAACGAGCCGCCGTAGCTGACCAGCGCGTACCGCCCGGCCGGCCGTCCGGTGTCCTCGCCGACGCCGGTGTGCCAGCTCACCGAGCTGTAGTCGGCCGTGCGGCGCTGGCCGAGCACGCGCATGGCGTCGTTCGGCTCGACCGCGTCCACCAGCAGGCCGCGGTCCAGCAAGGGCTGGGTGAGGTGCCCGGAGCCGGCGCCGATGTCGCACGCGATGTCCCCGAAGCCGACACCGGCCACCCGGACCACCGCGTCGATCACGGTGGTGACGTACTCCGGCCGACCGCTGTAGGTGGACGCGTACTTGCCGAAGTCGAACTTGATCGGCATGGGAGGTCTCCTGTCACGTTGGCGTGCAGCGGCGGACGCGCACGGGTAGGGGTCGGAGGCGGTGGCCCAGCCGGGCGGCGGTGTCGACCGGGTCCGGCTCGCGGAAGCGCGCGGCGAGGTCCTCGTCGTCGATCCACTCGCGCCACTGGCCGACCTCGCCGCGCCGGTTGACCCGCGGCCCGTCCCCGGCGACGCGCGCCTCGTGCGCCCGCATGGCCTCGAAGGAGCCGCGCGCCACCGCCCGTTCCAGCTCGGACCGGTCCACCGCGGACCGCGGGAACCGGGGCAGCGCGCCGAGCAGGCGGAGGTCGGCCCGGTGCCGTTCGACGGCTTCCCGGTCGGCCCTCGACGTGGTCGACTGCCCGGTCATCGGCTGCTCCCGGTGTGCGGTTGGAGGACGGCCGCCGCGACGTTGCCGCCGAACCCGAGGCCGAGCTGCACGGCCGGTCCGCCGGGGTGCAGGAAGTGGCCCTCGGCGAGCTGCGGGTGGCGCTGCTCGGTTACCGCGCGCGGTGCGGGCACGACGCCCTCCACGACGGCTCGCGCCAGCGCCACCAGCTCCAGCAGCGGCGCGGTGCCCATGGTGTGGCCCAGGAGCGGCTTGAGGCCGTACGTGACGGCCTTGTCGCCCAGGTGCGCCAGCACCCGCTCGTCGGCGGTGTTGCAGGCCACCGTGCCGGTCGCGTGCGCGACGTACAGCCCGATCGCGGCCTTGTCCACGCCGGCGGCGGTCAGGGCCTGGTCGACGGTGCGCACCAGGTGCTCGCCGGACGGCTCGATCGACGTCGGGTGGTGGGCGTCGTTGCCCAGCGCGGTCGACAGCACGCGCAGGTAGCCCGCCGGGTGCGGCGCCGCGGTCAGCACTACCGCCGCCGCGGCCTCGCCGATGACGAACCCGCGCGTGCCCTCCTGGAACGGGCGGCAGACGTCGTCGGGCGGGCTGTCGTGCACCAGCGCGCCGAGGTCGGCGAACAGCCGGATCTCCTCGCCGTCGTAGCCGACGTCGGCGGACGTGACGACCACGTCGGTGGCGTCGCCCCAGCGCAGCAGCCGGTGGGCCAGCGCGACGGCGTGCAGGCCGGACGAGCACGCGGCGCTGAGCACGGCGCTCGGACCGAGGAACCGGTTCTTGATCATCACCTGGCCGGGCGGCGTCGTCCGCACCCGCTCGACGAACCGGCGGCGGTTCGTCGCGCCCGGGTACCGGTCGCGCCACAGCTCGCGGTCCGCGCCGGTGGTGGCGTGCAGCACGGCGACCCGCTCGCCCGGTTCCCAGCCGTGCGCGCGGGCGTCGGCGACGGCCTCCTCGGCGACCTCGGCGACGGCCCGCGCGTACCGCGTCGTCCCGCCCGACGCCTCCGGCCGGTCCGGCACGCGGGCGTACCAGCAGGGGTCGGGGAAGGCGTCGCCCAACCCGCGGTGCGGCCTGGCCGAGGAGACGCCGCCGACGAGCCCGTCCCACAGCGCGTCGACGCCCCAGCCGTAGCCGGTCGCCGCGCCGGCACCCACGACGTCGATCACCCCGTCGGACATTGCCGCCCTCTCTGGTCCGAGGCGCATACGCCCCCTCGGAGTCCGGCTGGGCGGAGCCCCTCGTGTCCGCCCAGCCGAAATCCGATTGCCGCGTCCGCTCGGCTCGCCGGCGGACGGCACAACTCTTCTCGGAGGTGGGCAAGTACCGCTGTCACAGCGCTTTAGCGCCAGCTCAAGGGCGGTGCGATGACGTGTGGCGCGGCGAGTGCCGCATAACGCCGACGTCGAATTCCCTCAACCGGCCGCTGGCCGACGCCAATTCCGGCAACTACGCTGGACGCCTTGGGGGAAAGGGTGGGGGACGCAATGCTCTCGGGTATTCGCTATTCCGCACTGGGGCCGCTGTCGGCCTGGCGGGCGACGGAGAAGATCGAGCTGGGCTGGGCCAAGCAGCAGGCCGTGCTGGGCGTGATGCTGCTGGAGATGAACCGGCCGGTGCCGGTGCGCAAGATCGTCGACGGGGTGTGGGGAGAGCAGGGGCCGCGCGACGCGCGCAACGCCGTGCAGACCTACATCAGCCGCCTGCGCCGGGTGTTGCGCGGGCCGGGCGAGTCGCTGGTGCACACCGAGGCCGGGTACCTGCTGCACGGCGAGCCGACGAACCTCGACGTCGTGGTGTTCGAGCAGCACCTCGACGCCGCGCACGAGCGCTACCGCGACAGCGACGTGGCGGGCACGGCCGAACAGGTGGATGCCGCGTTGGCGCTGTGGCGCGGCGAGCCGTTCAGCGGGCTCGACGGCCCGCTGCTGGAGGCGGAGCGGCAGCGGCTGGCGGAACGCCACCTCAGCGCGCAGGAGCTGCGGGCCCGCATCGGGATCGAGCTCGGCCGGGCCGGCGAGAGCGTCGCCGGGCTGACCAGGCTGGTCGCCGAGAACCCGTTGCAGGAACGGCTGCGCGCGCTGCTCATGCTGGCGCTGTACCAGTCGGGCAGGCGGGCCGCCGCGCTGGACGTGTTCCAGGAGACCAGGCGGCTGCTGGCGGACGAGCTGGGCGTGGACCCCGGCGAGGAGATCCGCGACCTGCACGAGCGGATCCTGCGCGGCGACCCCGGCCTGACCGCGCCCGGCGGGCAGCCGGCCACGCGCAACACGCTGCCGCGCGACGTCGCGGACTTCACCGGCCGGGCGGGCGAGCTGGCGCGGCTGCTGGCCGACCCGCCGCCGTCCACCGCGGCGGTGGTGGAGGCGGTGGACGGCAGCGCCGGGGTGGGCAAGACGGCGCTGGCCGTGCACGCGGCGCACCAGCTGGCCCACCGCTATCCCGACGCGCAGCTGTTCGTCAACCTGCACGGCCACTCGCCGGGCCGCACGCCGGTCGAGCCGCTGGCCGCGCTCGACACGCTGCTGCGCGCGCTCGGCGTGCCCGGCGAGCGGATCCCGGCGAAGCTGGACGCCCGCGCGGGCCTGTGGCGGGCCGAGCTCGCCGACCGCGCCGCGCTCGTGGTGCTGGACGACGCGACGGACGCCGAGCAGGTCCGCGCGCTGTTGCCGGGCACGGCCCGCAGCCTGACCCTCGTGACGAGCAGGCGCAGGCTGGTCGACCTGGAGGCCGCGCACGCGCTGTCGCTGGACGTCCTGCCGCACGACGACGCCGTCGCGCTGTTCGGCCGGATCGTCGGGGACCGCCGGGCCGACGACGAGGCGGACACGGTCGCCGAGGTCGTCGAGCTGTGCGGCCGCCTGCCGCTGGCGATCCGGATCGCCGCGGCCCGGCTGCGCACCCGTCCCGCGTGGACCGTCCGGTACCTGGCCGACCGGCTGCGCCAGGACCGGCCGCTGGCCGAGCTGGAGGCGGGCGACCGGGGCGTCACGGCGGCGTTCTCGCTGTCCTACCGGCACCTGACCGGCGGGCAGCAGCGGGTGTTCCGCATCCTGGGGCTGCACACCGGCCCCGACCTCGACGCCGACGCGGCCGCCGCGCTGGCCGGCCTGGAGGTCGGCGCGGCGCGCCGGGTGCTGGAGGACCTGGTCGACGTGCACGTGCTGGAGCAGCCGACGGCCGGGCGCTACCGGTTCCACGACCTGGTGCGGCACTTCGCCCGCGACGTGGTGGAGGGCACCGAGCCGGAGCCCGTGCGGTGCGCCGCGCTGGACCGGCTCGGGGACCACTACCTGCACACGGCCGCCGCGGCCATGAACACCATCGCGCCGCACGAGCGCTCGCGCCGTCCGGACCTGCCCGCGCCGGCCGTGCTCGCCGAGTACGACGAGGCGTTGGCGTGGCTGGACGCCGAGCGGCCGAACCTGCTGGCCGTGGCCGCGCGACCGCGGTACGCGACGCCGCTGGCCGACGTGCTGCACCGCTACCTGCACCTGCGCAACCACATCGACGACGCCCTGGCGCTCGACTCGCTCGCGTTGGCGGCGGCGACCGACCGCGACGCTTCGGGGCGTGCCCTGCACCGCCTGGGCCTCGGCCACTACCGGTCGGGCAACCAGGCGGCGGCGCGGTCGTTCCAGGAGCGGGCGATGGAGGTCTTCCGCACGTCCGAGGACCGCCAGTGGGAGGCGGACGTGCTGCGGGCGACGGGTGTGCTGGACGGCCTGGCCGGCAGGCACCGCGACGCGATCGACACGAACCTGCGGGCGTTGACGATCATCCGCGAGGTCGGCAGCGTGGCGTGCGAGACGGCGGCGCTGTCGAACATCGGCGTGGCCTACCAGCGCCTCGGCCGGTACGACGAGGCCTTGGAGCACCTGACGGAGGCCGCGTACCTGGCGCGCACCATCGGCCACGAGGTCGCCGAGGGCTACGCGTTGTGCGAGACGGGCGTCGTCCACCGCCGGCGCGGGGAGTACGCCGAGGCGCTCGACCACCACCGCCGGGCGTTGGCGAAGGCGTGCGCCAACGGCCACCGCGTCGGCGAGGGCTACGCGCTGGCCAGGCTGGGCGAGGTGCACGGCCTGATGGGTGACGAGGCGCAGGCCCTGGACCACCTGGACCGGGCGCTGGCCGCGAGCCGCGGTGCGGTGCACCGGGTCAGCGAGGGCGACGCGCGGTGCGCGTTGGGAGAGCTGCACTTGCGCGCCGGTCGTCGGGCGGAGGCGGCGGCGGAGTTCGGCCTGGCCTTGGCCATCGCCGTCGACACCGGTGACCGGGGGCAGGAGGCGCGGGCGCAGGAAGGACTGGGTGACGCGGCGGACGATCCCGAGGTGGCGCGGCGGCACTGGTTGCGGACGTTGGAGGTGTACGCGGTGATGGACGTGCCGGGCGCGGACGCCGTGCGGGACAAGCTGGGGAGTTAGCGGGCGCGACCCGCGTCGGCCGCCCCGGCGCCGAGGCTGCGACCGTTCTCCGGGCCGGGCGGCCCGACCGGCTTCCCGGCCAGGCGGACTTCGCAGCCAGGCGGACTTCCTGGCAGGGCACCGCACTTGGGCGTCGTCCCCCGCTCGAACGCCGGAACCCGTGTCGGCAAGCACCTCCCGCCGCGGCACCGCACGCCCGGTGTCGGCCGCCCGTGACCGGTGCTCTTTCGGGTGTACTTCACCTTCGGCGGCGCGAACCGGGCCGACACTGGTCGCTGAACCGGCTCCTCCAGAAGGTTGGACCATGCGCCGCATCCCCGCTCTGCTCGCCGCGCTGGTGCTGATGGTGGCGGTCACGCCTCCAGCATCGGCCGAGACCCGGGATTCACCGCACTGGGTCGGATACGGGGCACGCGACCCGGAGGGTTTCCGATCCGTGAGCGCCAGGTGGACCGTGCCGGCGTACGTGGGCGAATGCAGCGGGAACCGGTGGGCGGCGTACGCGGTGTGGGTCGGGATGGGCGGCCAGGACGGCGGCGCCACCGACACCGTCGAGCAGACCGGCACGATCGCCGAGTGCCGGGACGGGACGGTGGAGCACTGGGCCTTCGTCGAGGCGTACCCGGCCGAGGCCGAGCTGTTGTTCGAGGTGCAGCCCGGAGACGTCGTGGATGCCCAGATCACCATGAGGGAAGGGGTCTTCGACTTCCTGGTGGCCGATTCGACCTCCAAGAGGTGGGAGGACGGAACCCGGGCGACCACCGGGCTGGGGCGGACCGCGGAAGTGGTCGTCGAGAGCCCGGACGGCGAGTACTTCGGGAAGTTCGACCCGGTCCACTTCAGGAAGGCGAAGATCAACGGTCGGTCCATCGGCCTGCTGGACCTCACCCGCTGGACGTTGGTCGACTACGACGGCGACCACCCCACCGAGCCGCGCGTGGTCCGCGCCTGGGCCACCCACTTGTTCAACGCCGGAACGGCGTTCGACGTCCACTGGCTGTCCGAGTGACAGCGGCGCCCGCACGGCGCCGCAGGGGTCCCGGTCACAGGTCGAGGACGAGTCGTGGGCTTCGGGACCGCGACACGCAGATCATCATCACGTCGCAGGCCGCCCGCTCCCCCTCGTCGAGCACGGAGTCCCGGTGGTCCGGGACTCCCGCCAGCACACCCGTCTCGCACGTGCCGCACGTGCCCTCCCGGCACGACGACAGCACCGCGATCCCGGCCTCCTCCACCGCGTACAGGACCGACTCGCCCTCCGGCACGACCAGGGTCCGACCCGACCGCGCCAACTCGACCTCGAACGACGTGCGCGGGCCTTCGACGGCCCTGGGCGTGAAGCGCTCGACGTGCAGCCGAGCGGGAGAGCGCTGTTCGACGGCGGCCAGCAGCGGTTCCGGCCCGCAGCAGTAGATCTCGACGTCCGCCTCCAGGAACGAGTCCAGCTCCAGCAGCCCGGTCTCGTCCTGCGGCCGCACGACCACCCGGTCGCCGTACCGGTCGCGCAGTTCTCCGGCGAACGCCATGGACGAGCGCGTCCGCCCGCCGTACAGCAACCGCCACGACGCGCTCCGATCCGCGACAGCCCTGATCATGGGCACGATCGGCGTGATGCCGATGCCGCCCGCGACGAACAGGTAGCGCTCCGCCGCCACCAGCGGGAACTGGTTGCGCGGCCCGCGAACGCGCACCGCGGACCCCTCGCCGAGCGTCGAGTGCACGTACCGCGAACCCCCGCGGCCGGCGGGCTCGTGCAGCACCGCCACCTGGAGCGCCGAGCGGTCCGCCGGGTCGCCGCACAGCGAGTACTGGCGGACGAGGTCCGGCCCCAGCACGAGGTCGACGTGGGCGCCGGGTTCCCAGGCGGGCAGCGGTTCGCCGGCCGGGTGGCGCAGGGTCAGCCGCACCACTCCGTCGGCGATGAACTCCTTGCGCTCGACCAGGACGTCGAACTCCACGTGCTCGGCGGACGCGGTCATCGGGCTCCTGTTCACCGGTGGGCTTCGACCGGCCGCCGCTCGACCGGCGGCGGTGACCCGGCCGTCGGCGGTGACCCGGCCGTCGGCGGCGCGTGGCCCTCCGGGTGGGCCAGCAGCCAGTCCCACAGTCGCACCGGGTCGTCCGAGTCGTGCTCGGCTCCGCAATGGCACACGCCGACCAGCAGGTCGGTGCCCGGTTCCCAGTGGACGCGGTAGACCGTGCCGCCGCGCAGCATCGCCACCCGGTCGCTCATGTCGCGGTCGCCTTCGCGGGTTCGCCGGCCGCCGAGACCATGCGCTTGAGGATGCGCCGCGCGGCCAGCCCGCCGGTGTCGATGTTGATCGACAGTTCCTGGTAGCCCTCGGGCTCGGACCGGATCACGCGTTCCAGGACGTCCAGCGCGGTGACGTCCTGGAGGACGACCGTGCGGTTGCTGTCACGCAGGAAGTCCGACACCTCCTGGTCGTCCAGCGCGAAATCCCGTGCCACGGCCCAGAAGTCGTGCGTGCTGTGCTCGGTCTCCGGTGTGATGGCGTAGACGACCTCGACGTGGAAGCCGCGCGGGTCCGAGCCGTCGGCCTCGGGCAGCACGCCGACCGGCGCGACCCGGCTGTGCAGCAGGTACAGGCACGGCGGGTGGTACTCGATGTCCTGCCAGCGCGTGATCCGGCCTTCGATCCCGGTGGACCTGGCGTAGAACGGCGGGCAAGCCGCGTCGGCCATGTGCCGGCTGACGTAGATGATCCCGTTGTCCTCGTCGACCTCGGTGGTGATCGGCGTATTGGCCACCTCGGGCGTGCCGATGTACCCGCCGTGCAGGTAGGTCTCGTGCGACAGGTCCATGAGGTTGTCCACCAGCAGCTCGTACCGCGCCGCCAGCGGTTCCATCCCGCACACGGTGGTGTAGGCGGGGTCGGCGAGCCACGGCGCCCGGGGGATCAGCGCCCGGTCGGCCCGGTCGCGCTCGCCGATCCACACCCAGACGAACGAGTCCTGCTCCACCACCGGGTAGGACGGCACTCGCGCGGTGCGCGGGATCCGCTCCTGACCCGGCACGAACACGCAAGTGCCGGCCTTGTCGTAGGTGAAGCCGTGGTAGCCGCAGACGATCGTGTCGCCCTCCAGCCTGCTTTCCGAGAGCGGGTAGCGCCGGTGCACGCACCGGTCCGCCAGCGCCACCACCTCGCCCGCCTCGCTGCGGTAGAACACCAGCGGCTCGCCCAGGATCGTCCTGGCGAACAGCTCGTGCCCGATCTCGCGGCCGTAGGCCGCCACGTACCACTGGTCACGCGCGAACGTCATGATCTGGCAACCTCCTGCGGTGCACGGTCCGGGCACGAGACAGATCGCGGCCGGGCACGGGGCGGTCGGCCGACGTGCCCGCCGCGGACCTCTGATGCGTCCGTCGCCGCCCCATGCGGTGATCTTCGAGCGATTCGTCTCCTGTGGACGGTCGGGTCAGGTCGCGCCGTAACGGGCGCGCACGAGTTTCTTGAGCAGCTTCCCGGTGGCGCTCTGCGGCAGTTCGTCCACGAACACCACGGACTTCGGGATCTTGTAGCCCGCCAGCCGGTCGCGCAGGAACGCCAGCACGTCCAGCTCGCTCGTCGCGTCCGCACCGGGGTTGACGGTGACGACCGCGCGGCCCACCTCGCCCCACCTGGGGTCCGGCACGCCGATCACGGTGCACTCGGCGATCGCCGGGTGCTCGTGGAGGACGCCCTCGACCTCCGCCGGGTAGATGTTCTCCCCGCCCGAGATGATCACGTCCTTGAGCCGGTCGACCACGGTGATGTAGCCGTCCTCGTCCGGCGTGGCGACGTCGCCGGAGTGGAACCACCCGTCGGGGCCGAAGGCCACCGCCGTGTCCGCAGGCCGCCGCCAGTAGCCGCGCATCACGTTCGGACCGCTGATCACGATCTCGCCCTTCTCACCGGGCCCGACGTCGGCCAGGTCTGGCCCGACCACGCGCACGTCGGTGAAGAAGTGCGGCACACCGGCGGTTCCCGCCTTGGCCTCGCTCATCTCCTTGGTCAGGTACAGGGCGCCGGGCGAGGTCTCCGTCATGCCGTAGCCCTGGCTGAAGGACAGCCCGCGTCGCTGGTAGGTGCGGATGGTCGACTCCGGCACGGGCGCGCCGCCGCAGTTGACCTGCCGCAGGCTGGACAGGTCGGCCTCCTCCCAGCGCGGGCAGGCGGCGATCGCGTTGTACATGGTGGGAACGCCGAACATGTAGGTGACGCGGTGGGTCTCGATCTGTTCGAGCACCCCGGCGGCGTCGAAGGCGGACATGAGGACGACCGTGCCGCCCTTGATGAGCGTGGGCAGGCAGGTCATGTTGAGCCCGGCGGTGTGGAACAGCGGCGCGACGACCAGCGTCACCTCGTCACTGGCCAGGTCGACGTCGACCAGCACGTTGACGGTGTTCCAGGTGAGGTTGCCGTGGGTCAGCATGGCGCCCTTGGGCCGCCCGGTCGTGCCCGAGGTGTACATGATCAGGCACAGGTCGTCGAGCGTGACCGGCTCGTCGATCGGATCGGCCTCGGAGGCCGCGATCAACTCCTCGTACGAGGACTCACCCGCGGCGGGGTGGTCGAGCGCGATGACCCGCAGCGGACCCACGGCCGCCCGGACCGCCTGGACGACGGATGCCTGCTCCGGCGCGTACACCAGCACGTCACTGCCGGAGTCGGTCAGGACGTGGGCCACCTCCGCCGGCGCCAGCCGCATGTTCAGCGGGACGAACACCGCGCCGAGCACGCCGACGGCGAACAACGCCTCCAGGAAGGCGGGGTGGTTCGGCCCCAGGTACGCGACCCGGTCGCCCCGGCCCACCCCGGCCCGCCGCAGGCCGTGCGCCAGCCGGAGGACCCGCTCGTGCAGCTGCCGATAGGTCGAGCCACGACCTTCGTGGACCACCGCCACCTTCTCCGGCGTCTTGCGGACCCGCCGTGCGGGCCACGAGCCGATGCCCTGGTTGCGCATGACGACCCCTTCAGTCCTCGACCAGACCCGGCGGGCGGGCCGCGCGGTCCTCGATGATCTCCGGCCGGACACCGTGCTCCCCCGCCGGCCTTCGCGCGCCGACCCGGCCACCACCGATGACCACCGCGACCTCGCCCGGCAGCTCCATCGCGCATCCCCTCCCGCCGACCCGCGCTCGAACCGGTCCCCACATGAAGCTAGGCACATCCATGTCGGCCGTCAAGAATTTGCCCAACGTTCGGTGCGGGAAGAGCCCTGGAGACGACGCCTGGCTCGGTTTCAGGGTCCGACGTGGATGTACGGGACCCAGGCGGAGGGCAGCGTGTCCCAGCCCCGGGCGCGGAGGTCGTGCACGGCGTGGTGCAGCGCGTAGGCGGCTCGGTCACCGGCCGTCGTCGTGCCGAGGCGTCGGTAGAAGCCGCGGGCGACCTCGGCGGCGGTGGTGTCGTGGATCGGCCACAGGGTGGCCACGACGTTGCGGTAGCCGGCCAGGTGGAGCGCGGCGCCCAGGTGCAGCGATTCGTCGGGCAGGTCGCCTCCGCTCGCGGTGTCGCACGCGGAGAGGTAGGCCAGTTCACCGCTGAGGTGCAGGCGGGAGACGTCGGCGACGGTCAGCCGTTCGTCGTGCAGCACCAGTCCCGAGGCCGACGGGTGTCGGGCGTCGGCCACGCCGTGGCAGGCGAAGTGCACGTGGGTGTGCCGTCGCAGGTCGGCGAGCACCCGGTGGCGCGCCGCGTCGGCGGATCGGCGCACGGTGCACCGGCCTCGCGACAGCTCGGTGAGCACGGCGACTTCCGGGTCGACGTCCAGCGCGACGGCGTCCGCCGCGTCGGGGACCGCGACGACGAGCGTGCCGTCGCGCCCGGCCGGTTCGTCCTTGCGCGCCAGGGAGAGCGCTCTGATCGTGGGTGTGTAGGAGGACACCGTGCGGTGGGGCACGGAGGCGGACGTGCCGGGGATGCCGGCCGCGTGCAGCGGCAGCCTGGTCATGGCGCCGGTCGGGCACCACCACAGCCGGGGCGTCGGGCCGAGGTGGTCGAGCACGGGCCGTGCCACGGCCTGCCACAGCCACGCCAGCACGTCGTTCAGGACGGTGTTGTGCGCGATGACCCCGGCGACGCCCTGGGCGGCGTGCGCGGCCGCGGCGAGTTCGTCGGCCCGTTCGGCCGCGGTGGCCGCCGTGAGGTCGGGCAGGGGCACCACGTCGACACCACGGGTGGTCAGGACCAGGGCGTCGCAGCGCAGTGGGCTCACGTTGACGATGACGACCGGTCCGCCGGCCGCGGCGGTGAGCAGCTCGGTGAACGGCGGCGGGCGCAGGAAGCCGGCCAGCCCCGGCAGCCCGCGGACCTCGTCCACCGCCTCGTCCCACTGCCGGGCCAGCGCCATGCGGCGGTCGCGCGCGGCGGGTGCGGGATCGGTCGCAGGAGCCTCGTCGAGGCCGTCGCGCAGTTCGACCAGCCGCCGCGCGAGGTCGGGGCGCACGTCGTGCAGCGCCAGGAAGTCCGTGCGCAGGTCCAGGACCTGCGACCAGAGCACGGACCGGCCCTGCTCCAGCAGTTCGACGGCCCGTTGCGGACGACCCGCCGCGAGCGCGGTGGCGGCGGCGTGCGAAGCGACCCCGACCATCGCCAGCAGTTGCCGTTGCTGGTCCTCGCGGTGCAGGCCGCGCCAGGCGAACACCGGCAGCAACGCCACCACCTGCTCGTACCCGGCGAGCGACGACTCCACGTCGTGGCCGGCCGCCGCAACGGCCCACCACGACGCCGCCTGGATCCGGTCGAGCGCGGGCGACGCGACCGAGCCCGCCGCGACCGCCAGCGCGGCGAGGGCCTCGGCGAGGTCGGCCGGGTCGTGCCCGGCCCGGTGGCGGCGGATCAGCGCGGTGGCGAGGTTGTACGAGTGCACCGCGTGCCGCGTTTCGCCCGACGTGGTGCGCGAGACGCATTCCCGCATCAGGACGACGGCCTCGTCCAGGTCCCGGGCCTGGCCGGTGGACCCGAACCGGTCGGCGAGCGCGCCACCGAGGTTGGAGAGGTACCGGGACCGGCCGGGGTCTTCTGGGCGCGTGGCCGCCAGGACGTCACGATAGATCCCGATGGCGCGGTCGAGGTCGGCCGGGTCGCGCCGGACGCGGAAGCGCGTCGCGTACGCGTTCGCGAGGTTCGTCGAGTTCCGGGCGTGGCGGGTCGTGCCCTCGATCCCGGTGACCGACCCGATGCCCGCCTCCACGGCCGCGTCCAGGTGCGCGGGGTCACCGGTGAGGTGGTACAGGTTCCCCAACCCCTCGCACAGGCCGGCGAGGATCTCGGGCCGCAGCACCTCGGTCGGCCCGACGGTGGCCAGCGCCTCGTGGAAAGCGTTCACCGCGTCCACCGCGTCCGCCGCGGCGCCGGTCCGCTCGAAGCGGCGGAGCAACGCGCCGCCAAGCTGGTCGACCAAAGAGGGATCCGGACGGACGCCACCCGCGATCCCGCGCCGGATCACCGCGATCCCGTCGTCCAGGTCGCGCGCGGAGCCGAAGAGCTCGTACGCGGTCAGCAGGGCGTGTCCGACCGCCCCCAGCTGGACGACCGCCATGCCCGGCGGCAACTCGGGCGCGGTGATCTCGCGGGCGATGGCCAGCGCGCGCGTGGCCGAGTCCTGGTCGCCGTGCCGGTGGTAGCGGGCGAGGTGCGCCCGCACCAGGTTGGCCTGGTCCAGCAGGTGCTCGGGATGCCCGTCCGGCCTGGCTGCCGCGGCGGCGGCGTACAGCTCGATCGCTTCGTCCAGGTCCTCGTCGCTGCCGAACCTGCGGGAGCGGTCGGACAGCGCGACGGCCAGGAGGTTGAGGTGGTCGACGTAATGCGGCCGGTCCGGCGGGACGTGGTCACCGGCCGACCTGTGCCACCGCACCGCCTCCTCGATGGCCGCGCGGTCGCCGGTCTCGTCGAACAGCAGTCGGTATGCGGTGCCGAGCTGCACCCTGGCCCGACCCTTGAGGTCGGTGCTGCTGCTGTCCACCACGGTCAGCAGCAGCTCGATCGACTCGGCCAGCGCGCCCGGCACGCCACAGAGGTGCGCCGGCACCAGCGCGTTCGCCAGGTTGACCACGCAGTAGTCGGTCAAGGGCTGCTCGCCCCGCGCCGGGCCGAGTGCGGCGCGCCCGGCCGCGACGCCGTGCTCCACGTCGAGCGGGTCCTGGAACCGCTCGAAGCGCGCGAGGTAGGTGAGGCACAACCGGGTGTGGGCCAGCGCCTGCGGCACCCCCAGCGCGAGCTGCTCCGCGAGCGGCACGGCGCGGCGCAACACCTCGACCGCCTCGTCGAGGCCGACGGTCGTGGTGTCGCTCTCGGCGCGGGAGACGAGGGCGAGGCCCAGTTCCAGCAGGGCGTGGACGTGAGCCGGGTGGCCAGGCTCGGTCGCCGCCACCCCGAGGCGGTAGAGGGCGATCATGCGGTCCGGCTCGTCGGTCCCCACGTGTTCGCCCAAGCCGGCGAGCAGGTCGGCGGTCAGCGCGGCGACGTGCGCCCGGACGTCGTCGTCCGCGTCGGGGTCGTGCCACGTCCGCGACATCACCTCGACCAGCAGGTCGGCCCGCTCCGGCCCGGGTCGCTGCACGTACTGCGTCGCCCGCAGGTCGACCAGGTTCATCAGCGCGACGGGCCGGTGCCGCCAGCCGGGCCGCGCCGCCGCGAGGCAGGCGTCGAGGACGCGGGCGGCTTCGGCGCCGTCCGGGCTGTCGGGGCCGTCCACCCGGAGCCGGAGCGTCAGGAACCCGCCGAGCCGGCACAACGCGGTGCCGTGGAACTCCTCGCCCTCCGGGAGCCTGGCGGCGCACGCGGTCGTCGCAGCCACCGCGCGGTCGAGGTCCGACCGATCCCCGGTCACCTCGAAGCGGGAGGCGAAGCCGCCGCCCAGGCTGTAGAGGAAGAACGGGTCGAACTCGCCCTCCCCCGCGCCGCCTGCCTCGACCAGGTCGAGCGCGGCCGATAACAGGACCGGCAGCACCTCGGGGTGCGCCTGCCGCAGCGCGAGGAACCGGTTCAGGTAGGCCGACACGGTGTCCAGGTCCTGGTCACCGGCGAGGAACCGGCACCAGCAGAGGTACGCCACGGCCACGACCGCGTCCGGATCGGTCGCGTCGGCGAGCGCGTGGGCTTCCGCGAGCGCATCGGGCGCCAAAACCGCGTCGACGTCCTGGTCCTGGAAGAAGGCGGCGACGCGCCGGAAGAGCGAGGCGGCCAACTGCTCGGTCTCCACAACACCTGCCTCGCACGGCGTCGCCCTCGCGTTACCGCCGGGATCGTCCGACACCGTGGCCCGCACCCGCCGGGCGCGGTGGAACTCGTTGCGGGGTGGGGAATCCGCCGACGTGGGCCGACCCGATCCCACCTTCCTGGTGGTGGACGGAATCCTTCCGATGCCCGACGCTGTCGCGTGACGTGAGCGCGCGCACCGGCGCTGCCGTGCCGGGGAAGCCGGAGGAGGACTCCCGTGGAGATGGCGGACCGCTTGGCCGGCTACGCGAAGGCGTTGCGCGAGCAGGGGGCGATCCGGACCGACGCGGTCGAGCGCGCCTTCCGCTCGGTCAGGCGGGACCGGTGCGTGACCCACTTCTACCCCGGGCCCGGTTCGCGCGTCGACGTCGGGCCGGACGGGCCGCCCGGAGCGGTGCTGGATGTGATCTACCGGGACACCCCGTTACCCGTCCGGCGGCCCGGGACGGGGCCCACGGCCCGGTGCTCGTCCGCGCGGCCGAGCCTGGTCGCCCGGATGCTGGAGGCGCTCGACCTGCGACCGGGGCACCGGGTGTTGGAGATCGGCACGGGCAACGGCTACACCGCCGCGCTCATCGCGGCCGTCACCGGGACCCGCGTGTTCTCCCTGGACTGCCGGCTGGACGTGGTGCACGACGCCCAGCGGGCGATGCGCAGGCTGGGGCGGGCCGACGTCACCGTGGCGTGCGGCGACCTCGAACGCGGCGTGCCGAGCCAGGCCCCGTTCGACCGGGTGATCGTCACCTTCCCCCGCGACCGCGTGTCGCCCGCGTGGCTCGACCACCTCGGCGCGGACGGCGTGCTCCTCGTCCCGATGAGCCTCGCCGACGCCCATCCGGTGCTCGCGGTTCGCGTCAATCGCGACGCCGCGTTCGGCACTCCCGCGATGTGGACGTCTCCCCGGGATTACGACTGGGCGCTCGCGGCGGAGGAATTCGACCGCCCGAAATCACCGATCCCGATCCCGACCCGCCGGTGACTCCGCACCGCCACCACCCGACCGGTGTGACTTGGATGTTAAAGATGGGTGTGAACCTGCCGGTCGACGCCCGTCACGCAGTGTGCCATCAGGACACACGACGGCATATCGTCGCAGGTAACACTGCGTAAGTCGGTCCAGGTCCGGACGTGAGCCGCAGCACGGTCGTAAACGTGACGTTACGTCGTGCTCACCACCCGCGGCACGTTAAAGTGCGGATTCGAATCCTTTCTTGTAGGCACCCCTGCGGCCCCCTAAGGTGACCCAGCGAGGCCATTGACGGTGGCCGTCGATTTAGCGATTCACTATTACTTCGGAGGTGATCGCCGTGTCGAATTTCTCCGCCGGTAGCGTTCGTCCGGACGCCGCGGAGCCCGATTCCGAGCTCGGTGACTCGCTGCTGCGCCTGGCCAGGCACTTCCAGCGGGGCGAGACCTCCGCGGACGGGCGCACGTTGCACCAGATCGGTGGACGCGGCGCCGACGTCTTCTACCGGGACCGGTGGGCCCACGACAAGGTGGTGCGGTCCACCCACGGGGTGAACTGCACCGGCTCCTGCTCGTGGAAGGTCTACGTCAAGGACGGCGTGATCACCTGGGAGTCCCAGCAGACCGACTACCCCTCGATCGGGCCGGACAAGCCGGAGTACGAGCCGCGCGGCTGTCCGCGTGGCGCGTCCTTCTCCTGGTACACCTACTCCCCCGCCCGCGTGCGCTACCCGTACGTGCGCGGTGTGCTGCTGGAGTACTACCGCGAGGCCAAGGAACGGCTGAAGGACCCGGTGCTCGCCTGGGCCGACATCGTCGAGGACCCGGAGAAGTCCCGCAAGTACAAGGCCGCCCGCGGCATGGGCGGCTTCGTGCGCGCCGAGTGGTGGGAGGCCGCCGAGATGGTCGCCGCCGCGCACGTGCACACGATCAAGCGCTACGGCCCGGACCGGGTCGCGGGCTTCTCGCCGATCCCGGCGATGTCCATGGTCAGCCACGCGGCAGGCGCGCGGTTCGTCTCGCTGGTCGGCGGCTCGATGCTGAGCTTCTACGACTGGTACGCCGACCTGCCGGTGGCGAGCCCGCAGGTGTTCGGCGACCAGACCGACGTGCCGGAGTCGGCGGACTGGTTCGACGCCGGCTACCTGATCATGTGGGGCTCGAACGTCCCGGTCACCCGCACGCCCGACGCGCACTACATGACCGAGGCGCGCTACCGGGGCCAGAAGGTCGTCGTGGTGTCCCCCGACTACGCCGACAACACCAAGTTCGCCGACGAGTGGCTGCCCGCGCGCCCCGGCACCGACGCGGCGCTGGCCATGGCGATGGGGCACGTGATCCTGCGGGAGTTCTTCGTCGAGAAGAGCACCCCGTACTTCACCGACTACGTCAAGCGCTACACCGACCTGCCGTTCCTGGTGACCCTGACCGAGACCGACGACGGCCACGTGCCGGGGAAGTTCCTCACCGCCGCGGACCTCGGCGACACCGGCGAGGGCGCGGAGTCCAAGACGGTCCTGCTGGACGCGCGCGGTGAGCCCGTGGTGCCGCCGGGGTCGCTCGGGCACCGGTTCACCGACTCGGGCCAGGGCAACTGGAACCTCGACCTCGGCGACGTCGACCCGCTGCTGTCCGCGCGCGGCGGCGAGCCGGTCACCGTGGCGCTGCCGCGGTTCGACACCAGCGAGCCGGGCGTGCTGCGCCGGGGCGTGCCGACGCGGATCGTCGCGGGCCGCCGGGTGACCACGGTGTTCGACCTGCTGCTCGCCCAGTACGGCGTGCGCCGCGACGACCTGCCCGGCGAGTGGCCCACCGGCTACGACGACGCCACCCAGCCCTACACCCCCGCCTGGCAGGAAGCGATCACCGGCGTGCCCGCCGCCGCGGCCGAGCGGATCGGCCGGGAGTTCGCCGACAACGCCGAGCGCTCCAAGGGCCGGTCCATGATCCTCATGGGCGCGGGCACCAACCACTGGTTCCACTCCGACCAGATCTACCGCTCGTTCCTGGCGCTGACCATGCTCACCGGCTGCCAGGGCGTCAACGGCGGCGGGTGGGCGCACTACGTCGGCCAGGAGAAGTGCCGCCCGGTCACCGGGTGGTCCACCCTGGCGTTCGGGCTGGACTGGCAGCGCCCGCCCCGGCAGATGCAGGGCACGATCTTCTGGTACCTGGCCACCGACCAGTGGCGCTACGACCCGTTCACCTCGGACGTGATGTCCTCGCCGCTGGGCACCGGGCGCTTCGCCGGGCGCACCGCGGCCGACAACATCGCGCTCGCGTCACGGCTCGGGTGGATGCCGAGCTACCCGACGTTCAACCGCAACCCGCTGGACCTGGCCGACGAGGCGGAGCGGCTGGGCAAGCCCGCCGCGGACCACGTGGTGGACGGGCTCAAGTCCGGGCACCTGCGGTTCGCCTGCGAGGACCCGGACGCGCCGGAGAACTTCCCGCGCGTGCTCACCGTGTGGCGGGCGAACCTGCTCGGCTCGTCGGCCAAGGGCAACGAGTACTTCCTCAAGCACCTGCTCGGCACCGACACCAACCTGCGCGCCAAGGACTCCGACGGGGTGCGGCCGCAGGAGGTGACCTGGCGCGACGAGGCGCCGGTCGGCAAGCTGGACCTGCTGCTGTCGCTGGACTTCCGGATGACGTCGACGACGCTGTTCTCGGACGTGGTGCTGCCCGCGGCGACCTGGTACGAGAAGCACGACCTGTCCTCCACCGACATGCACCCCTACGTGCACGCCTTCTCGCCCGCGATCTCCCCGCCGTGGGAGACCAAGACCGACTTCGAGGCGTTCCACCGCATCGCCCGCGGGTTCTCCTGGCTGGCCGAGAAGCACCTGGGCAAGCGCAAGGACATCGTGGCGGTCGCGCTCACCCACGACACCGTCGACGCCACCGCGCAGCCCGGCGGGCAGGTGCTGGACTGGAAGAACGGCGAGTGCGAGCCGATCCCCGGCAAGACCATGCCACGGCTCGTGGTCGTGGAGCGGGACTACCCGGCGATCGGCGACAAGATGGCCGCCCTCGGACCGCTGGTCGAGAAGGTCGGGCTGACCACCAAGGGCGTCACCTACCACCCGGACGAAGAGGTCGAGTACCTCAAGGGCGCCAACGGCACGGTCCCGTCCGGCGTCGCGGCCGGTCGGCCGTCGCTGGCCAAGGACACCCACGCCGCGGAGGCGATCCTGGCGCTGTCCGGCACGACCAACGGCCGCCTGGCCACGGAGGGCTTCCGCGCCCTGGAACGCCGGACCGGCACCCCGCTGGCCGACCTGGCCGCGGAGAGCGAGGGCAAGCGGATCACCTTCCCGGACACCCAGGCCCGGCCGGTGCCGGTGATCACCTCGCCGGAGTGGTCGGGCAGCGAGACCGGCGGCCGGCGGTACTCCCCGTTCACGATCAACACCGAGCGGCTCAAGCCCTGGCACACCCTCACCGGGCGCCAGCACTTCTTCCTCGACCACGACTGGATGTTCGAGCTGGGCGAGCAGCTGCCGGTCTTCCGACCACCGCTGGACATGACGGCGCTGTTCGACGAGCCGGCCGTCGGCGCGCTGGACGGCGGGGTGACCGTGCGCTACCTGACCCCGCACTCGAAGTGGTCGATCCACTCGGCGTACCAGGACAACCTGCACATGCTCACGCTGTCGCGGGGCGGTCAGGCGATCTGGATGTCCGACCGGGACGCCGCGAAGATCGGCGTCGAGGACAACGACTGGATCGAGGCGGTCAACCGCAACGGGATCGTGGTCGCCCGCGCGATCGTGTCCCACCGGATGCCCGAGGGCACGGTGTTCATGTACCACGCGCAGGACAAGGCCGTCGGCGTGCCGCGGACCGAGGCGACCGGCAAGCGCGGCGGCATCCACAACGCGCTGACCCGGTTGATGATCAAGCCGTCGCACCTCATCGGCGGCTACGCCCAGCAGTCCTTCGCGCTCAACTACCACGGTCCCACGGGCAACCAGCGCGACGAGGTCACGACCATTCGCCGCCGCGGCCAGGAGGTGCAGTACTGATGCGCGTGATGGCACAGCTCGCCATGGTGATGAACCTGGACAAGTGCATCGGCTGCCACACGTGCAGCGTCACCTGCAAGCAGGCGTGGACCAATCGCGGCGGTGTGGAGTACGCGTGGTTCAACAACGTCGAGACGCGGCCCGGGCAGGGCTACCCGCGCCAGTACCAGGACCAGGACAAGTGGAAGGGCGGCTGGGCGCTCAACAAGCGCGGCAAGCTGACCCTGCGCACCGGCTCGCGGCTCAAGCGGCTGCTGAACATCTTCGCCAACCCGGACATGCCCACGGTGGCGGACTACTACGAGCCGTGGACCTACGACTACCAGAACCTGCTCTCCGCCCCGCCCTCGGACACCACGCCCACCGCCAAGCCGAAGTCGTCGATCACCGGCGAGGACACGAAGGTGACGTGGGGCGCCAACTGGGACGACGACCTGGGCGGCGGACCGGCGCAGATCGGCAAGGACCCGTTGCTGGGCAAGCTCTCCGAGCAGGTCAAGCTCGAGTTCGAGCAGACGTTCATGTTCTACCTGCCCCGCATCTGCGAGCACTGCCTCAACCCGTCGTGCGCGGCGTCCTGCCCGTCCGGCGCGATCTACAAGCGCGCCGAGGACGGCATCGTGCTGGTGGACCAGGACAAGTGCCGCGGCTGGCGGCAGTGCGTCACGGGCTGCCCGTACAAGAAGATCTACTTCAACCACAAGACGGGCAAGGCGGAGAAGTGCACGTTCTGCTACCCGCGGGTCGAGGTGGGCATCCCGACGGTGTGCTCCGAGACGTGCGTCGGCAGGCTGCGCTACATCGGCGTGCTGCTCTACGACGCGGACAAGGTGGGTGAGGCGGCGTCGGTCAAGGACGACAAGGACCTCTACCCCGCGCAGCTCGACGTCTTCCTCAACCCGCACGACCCGCGGGTGGTCGCCGAGGCCGAGCGGGCGGGCATCTCCCCCGAGTGGATCGAGGCCGCGCAGAACTCGCCGGTCTACCGCCTGATCGTCGACTACCAACTGGCGCTGCCGCTGCACCCGGAGTACCGCACCATGCCGATGGTCTGGTACGTGCCGCCGCTGTCGCCGGTGGTCGACGTGCTGTCGGAGACCGGTCACGACGGCGAGGCCGTGGGCAACCTGTTCGGCGCCATCGACGCGTTGCGCATCCCGGTGGAGTACCTGGCCGAGCTGTTCACCGCCGGTGACGTGGGGCCGGTGCGGGCCTCGTTGCAGCGGTTGGCCGCGATGCGCGCGCACATGCGCAAGGTCAACCTCGGCGAGGACGTGGACGACTCGATCGCCGCGTCGGTGCGGCTCGCGCCCGGCGAGATCGAGTCGATGTACCGGCTGCTGGCCATCGCCAAGTACGAGGACCGCTACGTGATCCCCGCCGGCGCGGGGTCGGACGCGCACCGGCTGGAGGCCCTGACCACCGGGTGCAGCCTGGACGGCGACGGCGGTCCCGGCATGACCGCGTTCGAGGTGATGGCGGAGAAGTTCCAGCTGACCGACACCAACGGCGCGGCGCCGGCCGACAAGGCCAAGCGCATCAACCTGCTCGACTGGGACGGGGTCGACACCAAGGGCCTGTTCCCCGCCGGTGGCAACGGCAACGGCAACGGCGCCGCGACCGCGCACGAACCCGAGGCCATCGCATGAGCGTGCTGCGCAAGCGCGACAAGAAGGTCGCGGAGGCGCCGGACCGCGAGAGCCGGCTGGTGTGGCGGATCGCCGCGCTCCTGATCGACTACCCGGGCGAGGCGATGACGCGCCTGCTGCCCGACCTGCGCGCGGCGGCCGGGTCGCTGCCCGCGCCCGCCGGACCCGCGCTGGCGTCCTTCATCGACCACGCGGCGTCCTCGACGGGCAACGCGCTGGCGCAGCACTACGTCGAGACCTTCGACCTGCGCAAGCGCAACTGCCTGCACCTGTCGTACTACGCCTACGGCGACACCCGCAAGCGCGGCATGGCGCTGCTGCGGTTCAAGCACGCCTACCGCGCGGCCGGTGTCGAGCTGGGCGAGCACGAGCTGCCCGATCACCTCTCGGTCGTGCTCGAGTTCGCCGCGACCGCCGATCCCGCCGCCGGGCGGCGGCTGCTGGTGGAGCACCGCCCGGTGCTGGAGATGATCCGGCTGTCCCTGGCCGACGGCGGGTCGCCGTACCTGGCCGTGCTGGACGCGGTGTGCGCCACGCTGCCGGAGATCAGCGCCGCGGACCTCCGCAAGATCGCGACCCTGGCCGCGGAAGGGCCGCCAGAGGAGGACGTGGGGTTGGAGCCGTTCGCGATGGACCCCGCGCTGCACGCCGAAGCGGGAGGACGACGATGAGCACGTTGCTGTGGCTGGCCCTGCCGTACATCGCGCTGACCTCGTTCCTGGTCGGGCACGTCTGGCGGTACCGGCACGACCAGTTCGGCTGGACGACCCGGTCCTCGCAGATGCACGAGAGCAGGCTCCTGCGCATGGGCAGCCCGCTGTTCCACTTCGGGCTGCTCGCCGTGATCGGCGGCCACGTGCTGGGCCTGCTGGTCCCGAAGAGCTGGACCGAGTTCTTCGGGATCAGCGAGGGCATGTACCACCTCGTCTCGGTGACGGCCGGGACGCTGGCGGGCGTGGCCACCGTGGCGGGCCTGGCGATCCTGCTCTACCGCCGGTTCACGGTGTCCGCGGTGCGCCAGGCCACCACGCGGGGCGACAAGGTCATGTACGCGCTGCTCGCGGCGGCGATCGTGACCGGGATGTTCAACACCGTGGGCGAGAACCTGATCGGTGGCGGCTACGACTACCGGTCGTCGGTGTCCGTGTGGTTCCGAGGCCTGTTCACGTTCTCCGCGCGGCCGGAGCTGATGGCGGGCACGCCGCTCAGCTTCCAGGTGCACAACGTGACCGTGCTCGTGCTGCTGGGCATCTGGCCGTACACCCGCCTGGTGCACGTGTTCAGCGCGCCGCTCGGCTACCTCGTGCGGCCGTACGTCGTGTACCGCAGCCGTGACCCACAACGCCCCGACGCCAACCGCTACGCCCGCGCGTGGGGCGACCAGCACGAGTAGGAGCGGTCACCCGCACCGGCCGAGTCGGCCCCACCTGCCTCGCGGTAGGTGGGGCCGACTCCGTCGTGCACCCCTCGTGAAACCCCGTCCGCGTGTCGGCAAGCCCACAGGCCCGCACGGCGAAATCCCGGTGCGGCGGGTCCGGGCCTTGACCTACCCTGGTCGACGTGATGCAGCAACTGCTCTTCCTCTGAGGGACGACGCCTCCACCGGTACCGCGGTTTCGCGCTACCGGGTCTCGTCCTTCCTGCTCATCACCTTCACCGGAGGCAGTCGTCCCATGTCATCCCAGCTCTCGCCCGCGCTCGTGCGCGCGGCGCACGTCCGCGCGTCCGACGTGCACCTCTCCTTCGGCGGACGGCCCGTGCTCGCCGGGGTCGACCTCGTCGCCGCCGCCGGTGACCGGGTCGCCGTGGTCGGCGAGAACGGCCGCGGCAAGACCTCCCTGCTCCGGGTGCTCGCCGGCGACCTGCCCGCCGATCGCGGCGACGTGCGCCGCGCTGGCTCGGTCGGCGTCGCCGACCAGCAGCTCCCGCTCGGACCCGCCGACACCGTCGGCGACCTGATCGACCTCGAACTGGCCGCCGTGCGCGGCGTCCTGGCCCGCCTGGAGCGCGCCACCGACGCGCTCGCCGACGGCCGTCCCGGCGCGGACGACGCCTACGCCGCCGCGCTCGCCGAGGCCGAGGCGCTCGACGCGTGGGACGCCGACCGGCGGGTCGAGGTCTCGCTGGCCGCGTTGGGCGCCGTGGACGACCGGACCCGACCGCTCGGCGCCCTGTCGGTCGGCCAGCGCCACCGCGTGCGGCTCGCGTGCCTGCTCGGCGCCGGGCGCGCCGTGCTGCTGCTGGACGAGCCGACCAACCACCTGGACGCGGGCGGGCTCGACCACCTCACGGAACGGCTGCGCGCCCACCCCGGCGTCGTCGTGCTGGTCAGCCACGACCGGGCGCTGCTCGCCGACGTGGCCACGACGGTGGTCGACCTCGACCCGTCCAGCGACGGCCGGCCGCGGGTGTACGGCGGCGGCTACACCGCCTACCTCGACGCCCGCCGCGCCGAGCGGGCCCGGTGGGAGGCGCTGCACGCCGAGCAGGTCGCCGAGCGACAGCGCCTGGCCGACGACCTGTCCGCGGCGCAGAACCGGCTGCGCGACAACTGGCGGCCCGGCAAGGGGCACGGCAAGCACAGCCGCGCGACCCGCGCGCCCGGCCTCGTGCGGGCCGTGCACCGACGGCAGGAGGAGCTGAACGCGCACGTGGTCGAGGTCCCGCCGCCGCCGGCCAGGTTCGCCATGCCGGAGTTGCCCGAGCACGAAGGAGCGACCCTCCTGCGCGCGGACGGCGTCACCGTGGCCGGGAGGCTCGACCACCCGGTCGACCTGGCGTTGGACTCGGGCGACCGGCTGGTGGTCACCGGGCCCAACGGCGCGGGCAAGTCGACGCTGCTGTCCGTGCTGGGCGGAGCCCTGGAGCCGACCACGGGGACGGTCACCCGGGCCGCGGCGGCGCGAATCGGGCGGTTGGGCCAGGAGTCCGACCCGCACGGTCGGCGCACGGCCGCGGAGCTGTACGACGAACGGCTCGCGCGCTCGGGCGTGCCGGGGCCGGGTCTGGCCGAGTTGGGCCTGCTCGACGGCTACGACCGGCGTCGACCGGTGGACGAGCTGTCGGTCGGCGCGCGGCGGCGGCTCGACCTGGCGCTGGTGCTGGCGGCCCGCCCGCACGTGGTGCTGCTGGACGAGCCGACCAACCACCTCTCGGCCGCGCTGGTCGACGAGCTGACCGCCGCGCTCGGCGCCACCCCGGCCGCGGTGGTGATCGCGACGCACGACCGGCAGCTGTTGCGCGACACGGGATCGTGGCCACGACTGGCCGTGTGAGCGGTCGGAGGAGGACCGGTTCCGGCGGCGGGCGACCGTCGCCGGAACCGGTGACTCCACGACGCGGTGGTGTCAGGTGTCCGCGGCACGACGGCGCAGCACGGCGTCCAGCGACCAGCGGCCCGGTCCCACGACGAGCAGGAACGCCAAGCCGAGCAGCATCGCCCAGTCGGTGCGCGACTCGTGCGCCAGGTCCCAGAGACCGTCCGCCTTGGGTTTGTCGGCCGAGCCGCCCCAGAGGATGGGCACCTTCGTCAACGCCAGCGCCAGCACCATGTTCACCAGCATCGGCAACGCGGCCAGGCGGGTGAGCAGACCGACCAGCAACAACGCTCCGCAGGCCGTTTCCGCGACGGCGGACAGCGGGCCGAAGAACTCCGGCGCCGGGATCCCGATCGTCGCGAACCGCCCGGCGGCCTGCTCGTCCGGGTACCGGAACTTGCCGATGCCCTCGGACAGGAACACCGCGCCGACCGCCAGCCGGATCAGGATCACCGCGGCGGGCCCGTCCGCCTTCAGCCATGCGGTCTTCACGCGCGTTCACCCCCACGCGATCCGTGCGACGTCGGATCACGGTAGCGCACGGTGCCGTGCCGCCGGGACGTTCCGCGACGGCTCCAGGCTGCGATCGCGGGCGGCCGGCGCGATCGTGGTGTGGTGAGTGCGAAGGACCCCGACGAACGCCGGCTGACGCTGCCCGCCGTCCGTTCCGACGAGCGCGGCGCGGCGCCGGTGCTGGTGGTCGGCTTCGACGGTCGAGCGGCGAGCCTGGCCGCGTTGCGCACGGCGGCGGACCTCGCGCGTCGCCTGGGCGCGGACCTGCACGTGGTGCACGGCGTGGACGTGCGCGACTACCCGGTCGACCCCGACGTCGCGGTCGAGGTCTGGGAGGGCCACGCGCGCGAGGCGCTCGAACACCTGCACGTCCAGGTCCGCGCGGCGCTGGCCGACCACCCCGGGAACTGGACCTACCACGCGTCGGACGGCGACCCGGTGCGGCTGCTGGTGACCGTGGCCGAGGAGCAGGACGCCCTGATGGTCGTGGTGGGGACGCACCGGCACCGGTCGCTGAGCCGGGTGATGCGCCGCTCGGTCAGCCACCACCTGCCCAAGGCCGCCCACCGGCCCGTGCTGCTGGTCGCCGACCCCGCCGATCGCTGACCTGCGCCGTCCTGCCGGGATGGACGTGGAGCCGGTTGACGAATCACGACTTGTTCTATAAGAATTAGAACATGCTCTTCCGGGTCGACCCCACCAGCAGCACCCCGCTGGGAGACCAGATCGCGGCCTGCGTGCGAAACGCCCTGATCAGCGCCACCCTGAGCCCGGGCGAGCGGCTGCCGCCCGCCCGGGAGCTCGCGTCCTCGCTCGGGGTGAACATGCACACCGTGCTGCGGGCCTACGCGACCCTCCGGGACGAAGGGCTGATCGAACTGCGACGAGGGCGCGGCGCGGTCGTCACCTCGGCCGCGACCGAGGAGCGGGCACGGCTGGCCGACGCGGTGCGGGAGGTCGCGGCGGCGGCCCGGCGGATCGGCATGGACGCCGACGAGGTCGTCGTCCTGATCAGGAAGGCGTTCACATGAGCCAGGTGCTGCGGTGGCTGACCGGCCTCGTCCTCTTGCCCGGCGCGGTGCTGGGCACCACCGCCTTGCTGGTGTCGGGCTGGGTCGGCAGACTGCCGGAACGGATTCCCAACAAGGGCGGGGGCGGGCGGCCGGTGCTCAGCACGCTGGCCACCGAGCCCTTGATCACCGTCGGGCTGGGTGCGATCGCCGGGCTGTGGCTGCTGGGCGTGGTGGTGTTCTTCCTGGCCAGGCTGCTGCCCGCGCCGGCCGTGCACTGGGCGCGCGCCGTGACGCAGCTCGTGGTGGCGGTGCTGGTCACCGCGTTGTGCGGCGCCCTGGTCCTCGTCCTGGTCCCGGCCTTGGACGCGCGCGGCCCCGAGGACGTGGGGACGCCGCCGGTGCCCCTCGCGGTCGGGCTGCCGGTGGCGGTGCTGGTGGTCGGCGCGCTCGCCTTCGCGGTGGCCGGGCGGCGTTCCTCGGGACTGCCCCTGGCCGGTTCGCCACCCGCGGACGTCGTCCGGATCCCGTTGGCCGACGGGGAGCGGGTGTTGTGGAGCGAGCAGCGCGTGCTGCGCTTCGTGGTCTGGGCCGCCGCCGCGCAGGCGCTGATCGGGGTGGTCATGGTGGTGGTGTTCGGGCTGTGGCTGGGTGTCGAGTTCGCGCCGGTCGGCCTGGTCGCCGTGCTCACCGCCGCGGTGACGCTGGCGGGCAGCCGGTACCGGCTGGCGGTGGACGAGCACGCGGTGCGCGTGGCCATCGGGCTGTTCCGGCGCGAGTTCCCCCTGACGGCCGTCGAGCACGCCACGAGTTCCCCGCTGTCCACCGACGACTGGCTGGTGGCCGGCGTGCTCCACGGCTACGGCACCATGATGGCCCCCGCCCCGGGCCCGGCCGTGCGACTGGTGTTCGCCGACGGCAGCAGGTTCACGGTGGGCAGCGAGGACGCCGACACCCTGGCCGCCCTGATCAACGGCCTGCGTCACCGCCGGCACCCGGCCTAGCCTCGACTTCGCCACCCGATCGTGTGACATCGGCGAACGGGCCGTTCGCGGAAAGGCCACGGCCGCAGGCCTTCCGTCCCGCCGGGATCGACGCTCTGCACGCGAGGTGGTCGTCGAGCCGGAGGCCGGGTGCCGTCGCGCGGCGGGCGGCCGGGATCGCCCGCGCGCACCCAGGCCGTCCGCGGCTCGCGGACTTCCAGCCCGTGTCACCCGGCGGGCCGGGGTGGGACCGGCCCGGACGAGGTGGACGACTCGCCGGCGGCTCGGCGTCCGCCGGCCCGCTGCGTCGCGGTCCCGGTCAGTCGCCGATCCGGCGGAGCCACTCCCTGATGATCGGCCGTGTGGCGGGCGTGGCGTGCACCCAGCCCTGGCCGCGGGCGTCGGTGTAGCGGACGACCAGCCAGCGGCCGTCCGGGCAGTCGAGCGTGGTGATGAACGACTCCGAGCGCCGGCGTCGCCCGTACCGGTCGCGGGTGGCCGCGAAGAGCTTCGCGACGCCGGCGCGCGGGCGCTGCATCAGCTCGACCAGCGGCCGTGACGTCGACGCCTCCTCGGCGCGGGCATTGATCGACGAACCCCGGCCGGCCCGCAGCTCCGGCAGGCACGACACCAGCCGGTCCGACGGGTCGCCGCGCAGCGCGTCGATCCGCACGTGACCGTTGTCCCGCAACGCGAAGACGCCGTGCCGCCCGGCCGTGGCGACGACGACCGGCAGGGTGACCTCGCGGTTGAACGCGATCCAGCCGAAGCACTCGAAGTCCGCGAACGCGAGCAGCCGCAACGCCTCCAGCGCTTCGTCGACCCGCACGCCGTCGCGGTACAGCGCCTGCTCGACCTCCAGGGTGTTGGCCTCGGCGGGCGGCACGTGCAGCACGGTGTGGTGCTCGCCGATGTCGTCGTGGTGCCACAGCACGTCGAACTCCGCGTCGGACAGGACCACCGGTTCGCGCAGCATCAGTCCTCCCCGATCACGGGCGTCACGCTGTCGGGCATCGGGCCGACGAGCGCGTCCGCGTCCTCCTCGAGGTACACGGTGCGCTGGTGCTCCCGGTCGTCTTCCTCGCGCGCGTACGGGGCGTGCGGCGCGAAGCCGCCCATCCCCGCCATCCCGACCTTGCCGGCCGCGCCGCGGGCGCCGGCCCCCGCGGGGACGTTGGGCGGCGGCGTCCTGCCGAGCACGCCGGAGCGGTCGCCCGCGTCGAGGGCGCCGCGCTGTCCCCTGGTGCCGGTGGGGTCGGCGATGCCGATCCCGCCCGGGAGCACCGGCGCGCCACCGGCCAGGTGGTCGCCCTTCGGGAGGTTCGACGTGTGCGCGGTGTCGTGGGCGGACGGCGGGCGTGACGCGATCGGCACGCCGCCCGGCACACCGGCGGACCAGTCGGCGACCGCCGTCCGGTCACCCGGCGGCAACGGCGCGGTGGGCCGCTGGACGGTGGGCGCCCGACCGCCGAGGTCCCCGTCGCCACCGCCGGCCTCGCTGGCCGACGTCCGGCCGCCGCCACCGCCACCGCCCACCGAGGGCGGCGCGGAGGTCCGGTCACCGCCGGCCGTTCCCGCCGACGACGGCGACGTGCCGCCCGCGTCGCCGACCTGTGGAGGTGCGGAGGTCGCCGACCGCACAGTGGGGCCGCCCGCGGCCTGCACGGCGGTGTCCGCACCCGCGACGCCCGCGGCCTGGGGCGTCTGCGGCAGCATCGCCTGGTTCTGGCCCGTCGCCGTGGCGTACTCGGCGTAGACGCGGCGGTTGTTCGCGTCGGCCTTGAACCACTCCTTGCGCGCGAGCTCGTTATCGGTGTCCCACGGCGTGATCTCGTCGAAGAGGGTCAGCTCCGGCGGGTGCTCCGTCGCCATCGGCATCACCACTTGCCGGAGCCGGCTGTAGCTCTGCGCCTGGGTCCGCAACGAGGCGTCGGCCTGGTGCAGCGTCTCCTGCGCGCGCTGGAGGGCCTCCTCGATCGGCCGCACGGCCTGCGCCGCCCGGTCCGACGCCTTGCCCTGCCAGGTGGTCTGCATCTCGGAGGTGAGCCGGCGCAGTTCGTCGCCGAGGGCCTGGATGCGGGTGCCCGCGTCCTTCGACACGTCCGCCGCCTGGTTCAGCCCATCGGGGCCCGCGCCCTGGGACACCATCTGGTAGATCTGGTAGCCGTTGAGTTCCGCCATCACCCGGTCACCGCCCAGCGTCCTTCGTTGCCCTGTTCGGTCTTCGCGTACTGCTCGACCGAGGCCTTCAGCTCCTCGATCCGCGCCTGCAGGTCCCGCTCGATCGCCGAGACCGAGTCGAGGTGCGCCTGGCCCGCCTGGCAGGCGGCGGTGATGAAGGAGGTGGTCGCCGGGTCCTCCATCGGGGGTGGGATCTGCGCGAGCAACCGGCTCTGCCGGTTGGTCGCGGTCAGCTCGTCACGCACCTTGCCGTGCCTGCCGACCACTGCGTGGAGGGTGTCGATGGTCACTTCGAAATCGCCCATGAGCGCAGCGTGGCGAACGCGGTCGGGGACCCCTCCCCGTCGGTCGCGGCGGACGGCGAGGTGTCCCTCCCGTGGTCGGGAGGGGTCCCGGGGCGTTGCGGGGACACTGCGCGGCAACAGGAGGAGGCCGGCATGAACAGCGAGAGCCTGGCGCGCGACGTGCCGCGCGCCGCGCCGGGAGCCGTCGTCGCCCTGGCGCTGAGCGGGAAGATCAGCGTCAGCCCGGTCGAGGGGCGCCGGGTGCGGTTCGGCCGCAACCGGCCGGACGTCGACCTGTGCGTCGGCGAGACCGACCCGCGGGTCAGCCGCCTGCACGGCCTCCTGACCCGGCACGCCGGCCGGTGGTGGGTCACCAACACCGGGCGGCTGCCCATCCGCCTGCCCAAGACCCGGTGGCTGTTCCGCGACGAGGACCCGGTGCCGCTGGCCGACGGCTACACGCCGCTGTTCATCCGCGGCTCCCACGACCGCGAGCACCTGCTCGAGCTGTACGTCGCGGGCGAGGACGGCAGCCACCCGGCGACCCGCCACGCCGCCGTGACCCAGCCGCCCAAGCGGTGGCGGCTCACGCCGGACGAGCACCTGCTGCTGGTCGTGCTGGGGCAGCGCTACCTGCTGCACGAGGCCAACCCGCAGCCGGTGTCGCGTCAGCACGTCGCCCAGGTCCTCGACGAGCTCCAGCCGGACGCCGGGTGGAGCGTCAAGCGGGTCGAGCACATGGTCGCCGACGTCCGGGCCAGGCTGTCCGCGGCGGGTGTGCACGGCCTGCTGCGCGAGGAGGTCGGCGAGCCGGTCGGCAACGCGCTCAACGACAACCTGCTGCGCGAGCTCGTCCTGTCGACCACGCTCGTGCCGCCGGACCTGGCGGTGCTGGACTCCCTGTCCTGACGTCCGGTGGCCGCCTTTCGGGTGAAAGTCCGGCCTGACGGCCGGTTCACCCGCGTCGGCCGGACGAAGCTCATGACGGCGTCCCAACGTGGTCCCTACACTACGCACCGTGCGCACGGGGGATGTGGTCGGCGGGCGGTACGAGCTGGAGGACGCCCGCGGCTCCGGATCCGGTGGTGTCGTCTGGGGCGCGTTCGACCGGAAGCTGAAGCGGCGGGTGGCGCTCAAGCGCCCCCACGCGGCGGCGGACCGGACCGATCGGACCCGGTTCCGCCGGGAGGCCGAGACCGCCGCGCAGGTGCAGCACCCGAACGCCGTCTCGATCTTCGACACCGTCGACGCCGACGACTGCTGGCTCGTCATGGAGTACCTGCCGGCGGAAAGCCTCGACAAGACGCTGGCGAAGGGTCCGCTGCCGCCCGAGCGGGTGGCGCGGATCGGTGTGCAGATCGCGGGCGCGCTGGCCGCCGTGCACGCGAAGAACATCGTGCACCGCGACGTGAAGCCGGGCAACGTCCTGGTCACCGACGACGACCTGGCCAAGCTGACCGACTTCGGCATCTCCATCTGGCGTGACGTGACCCGCACCGACGACGGCAGGGTCACCGGCACGCCCGCGTACACCTCGCCCGAGGTGGCCGGCGGCCACCCCGCGAGCCGTGCCTCGGACGTCTTCTCCCTCGGCGCCACGCTGTTCGCCGCGGTCGAGGGCACGCCGCCGTTCGGCAACGGCGAGCCGCACGAGGTGCTGAAGCGCGCGCGGCGCGGCGAGACGCTGCCGATGCGCCAGGCGGGTCCGCTCGCCCCGCTGATGGCGGAGATGCTGCGACCGCGGCCCGACCAGAGACCTACCGCCGACGAGGTCCGATTACGGCTCAAGGACGTCGTCGGCGACTGGGAGCCGCCACCGGCGCCGGTCGAACGCCCGATCCGGGCCGCGGCACGGCGCCGTCCGTCACTCCGGGCCGTCGCCGGGCTCGCGTTCGTCCTGGCGCTCAGCGCGATCGTGTTCACCTGGCAGTACCAGGCGCCGGCGGCGCAGCAGCCGCCCGCGGCCGGCGGTCTCGTCGGCGACGAGCGCTCCGCCGACCCCTGCGCGTTGATGGACGAGGAGGCGCTGCGCCGGTTCGGCCCGACGCTGCTGTTCACCACCTACGGCAACTTCAACCGCTGCGACGTGGTGGTCGACATCGGCGCGAAGGCGTCGGTGGACGTCGAGGTCCAGCTCATCACGCGCGCGTCGCGCACGGTCCAGGGGAAGCCGTTCGAGGTCCTCGAAGGCCCCTTGCAGAGCGGCGAGTGCGACCGCACCGTGGTGGTGGACGACGTCTACGCCGTCCGGGTGGCGGCGAAGCTGCCGAACCCGCCGCTGGACCTCTGCGTCGTGGCCCGGGTCGCGACGGACACCGTGCTGGAGGTGCTCCGGAGCGGTCCGATCCCCCGGCGGACCACCCCGTTCCCCGTCGGCTCGCTCGCCCACGCCGACGCCTGTCGGGTGCTGGACGACGAGACGCTCACCGAGGTGGCCGCGGTCGACGCCGACACGGCCGTGAACGTGTTCGGGAACTGGGCGTGCAAGTGGTTCAGCACGGTCGGCGGACCAGGCATCAACCTGCGCTTCGACCAGCACCCGGCGCAGAAGCTGATCGAGGGCGAACTGGTCGATCTCGGCGGTCAGCCCGGGTACGTCAAGGTGGACGCCGATGCGAGCACGAGCTGCACCGTCAGGGTTCCCCACCAGCCGCCGGACGTGCCGCAGCCGGCGCACATCGGCGTGGTGGTGCTGACCGTGACGGGTGACCGGGCGGGCGCCGAGTACTGCGCCCGCGCCATGCGCCTGGCGGAGGTTGCCGCCGCGAGGCTGCCCCCCTGACCGCGCCGGGGTCGACGGGCCGGACCGCACCCGCCGACCCCGGTGTCGAACGTCGTCGTGCGGGCCGCCCTACCGGGCGTGCGGGCCGACGTCCCACGCGCGGAGCGGTCCTCGGACGACCGCGGCGGTCGACCTCTCGTCCGCGCCGACGTCGGTGACCCCGACCCGCGGCTGGCCGTCCATGTCGTCGGTGACGAACGCGTGGCCGCCCGTGCCGGCGTCGATCGCCGGGCTGCCCGCGCCGATGCGGTGCACGGGTCCTTCGCGCCGCAGCAGCGGGTCGACCGGGCGGATCGCCTCGGCGGGCACACTGACACCGACGGTCGCGGTTCCGGTCGCCCATGCGACGTTCCCGGCGTAGGTCAGGTTCACGGGCGTCTTGAGCTCGTTGAACAGCTTGCCCCGCGCCCCGGTCACGATGTTGTCGGCGATGGTGGAGTCGACCGGGGGGAACGTGTAGTTGGCGCCGATCTCGATGTTCGACGTGTTGTCCACGAAGGTGTTGTTCACGACGACCGCCCGGTAGACGCGCCAGTGCGCGTTCAACGCGCCCGAGGTGTCCACGTCGCCGCCGTCGAGCTGGAGCGCGGCGTCGTAGCCGGATCCGGTCAGACCCTCGAAGTGGTTGTTGTAGACCTTGTGGTCCTCGCCGTAGAGCCGGATCCCGCCGGTTCCCTCCTTGCCCTCGCCGAGGAAGAAGTTGCCGTGCAGGGAGCCGCGGTTGCCGTGGCGGTGCGATAGCGTCCCCTGCGAGGACCGGAAGGTGTTGTAGCGCACGGTGTTGTCGTTGCTCTTCACGGAGATGATCTCCGGGTCGCCGTCGCAGTCCTCGAACAGGTTGGACTCGGCCACGGTGAACCCGCTGGAGCGGGAGATCGTGCTCCGGCCGACCCGGATGGCCTCCATCTCGTTGACCGCGCGCGGGCCGATGTCGCGGAAGTGGTTGTGGTCGATGCGGTCGTGCCGCGACTGCTCGGTCTCCGAGCCCTCGATGGTGATGAAGTTGCCCAGTTGGCGCTTCTGCTCGAACAGGTTGTGGTCGATCCGGTTGTGGTGGCTGTTCTCGCCGTCGACGAGCACCCAGTTCGTCTTCGCGTCCTCGGTGAGCCGGAAGTGGTTGCGGGTCAACCGCACGTGGTGGGAGCCGGTGATCCGCAAGGTCGAGCGGTTGGTCCACCGGAAGCCCTCGAAGGTCACGTGCGAGGAGCCCGCCACCTCCAGCTGCCCGTCGTCCACCACCACCCCGCCGCGGTGGGCGGCCACGACGGTGATGGGCTTGGCCGCGGTGCCGTGCTTGCCGGTCATCGCGCCGATCGAGTACCGGCCGTCGGCGACCACGATCCGGTCACCGGCGCGGGCGTCGGCGAGGGCGTCGCGCAGTCGGGTCGAGTCCGTGACGTGGACGACGCGGTCGACGCCGTGGTCGCCGTCGACCGCGTCGGGCGGCATGTTCCCGGCGTCCGAGGCGCCGGCGATCGGCAGCGGCGAGGCCGCCCCCGACGTGCTGGGCCGCGACACGGCGGAGACGCCCGCCACGAGCAGCACCGCCACGAGCAGCACCGCCAGGAGCACACCAACAGTCCGTGACATCGGGATCCTCGCTCTTGACCGGGGAAACGACATCCGAACAGCATGTCCGACCACCTCCGGGACCAGTCCCGACGACCGCGACCCGGCACGGTCACGCGTCGGCACGGGATCGGGTGGCCGGGGCACGCTGATCACGCGGTGGTCCCGCGGCCCCCGTGGTCGAGGTCGTGCAGTCGGCGTTCGACGCGGGCGGTGTCGGTGGCGCGTCCCTGGTCGCGGTAGACGGTCAGCGCCTCCTGCCAGGCCGCGCGGGCCTCGGCGGGTTCTCCTGGCGCCGCATGGGACGGGCCGCGGTGCCACCACCATCGCCCATTCGGGTGCTAACGCCCGCTCCGAACGGCCGATACCACCGGTAGAGGTGCACGCGGGGAGGTAGCGTCGCCGACGTGGAGCCCAGGCGCGGGGTCGTCACCCCGGAACTGGAGCGGTGGAGCCGGGACGCCGAGGACGGCGACCGGCGGACCGCCCTGGTTCGGCTGCGCGGCGGAGCGGAGGTCGGGCAGGCGACCGAACGGCTGACGTCGCTCGGCATGGAGGTCACCAGCACCGGTCCCGGCTCCGTCATCGGCACCGTCTCACCCCCCGCGCTGCGCCGGATCGCTCAGGAGACCTGGGTGCTCGCCGTCGAAGGGCCCCGAACCCTCAGGTCGCTGCGGCACGACTGAAGGGGTGGGGGCAGTGGAACCCAGACGTGACACGGTTCTGGACGCGCGGTTGCGCAGGGCGGCGGCGTTCGCGGACCTGGACCTGCCGCCGGGTGCGAGCATCGGGGCACGAGCGCTCGCCGTGGGAGGACGGGCCACCGACCCGCGCCGGACGACGGTGAAGCTGCTGGTCCGGTCTGCGGAGTCGAAGGTGGTCGAGGGCTGGCTGGCGAAGGTGGGCGGCCACGTGGTGTCCGCGCCGCCGGACCCGGCCTCGTCCGGCCAGGTGGTGGTGCTGGCGGTCGTCCCGGTCGCCGCGCTGTCCTCACTGGACGGGCAGCCCTGGCTGCTGCGCGCCGAGGCGCCGAAGGAGATGTTCACCCGCATGGACCGGGCGCGCGGCCCGGTGACCGGCGTGGACGCGCTCCAGGCCGCGCACGGCGACCTCACCGGCGCCGGTGTGCTGGTGGCGGTGGTGGACACCGGGATCGACTGGGCGCACCCGGACTTCCGCCACGACGACGGCACCACCCGCCTGGAGCGGTTCGTGCACGCCCACGTCCGCGAGGGCTCGGACGAGTCCACGTTCGCCGTGTTCGACGCGACCGCGATCAACAAGGCGCTCAACGGCGGTCCGCCCATCCCGACCGGCGACCCGGGCGGCCACGGCACGCACTGCGCGTCCATCGCGGCCGGCAACGGGCGCGGCACGTCCGACCGCAGGTTCCGCGGCGTGGCGCCCAAGGCGTCGCTGATGGGCGTGCGCGCCGAACCGCTGCTGGACGTGCACGTCATCGAGGGCATCCGCCAGGCGTTCGACCTGGCCGGCGACCGCCCGGCGGTGGTGAGCCTGAGCCTGGGCGGCCACTTCGGCGCCCACGACGGCACGTCCGCGATCGAGAACGAGATCGCGCGCTCCACCGGGCCGGGCCGGATCGTGGTCGCGGCGGCCGGCAACGAGGGCGACGACGGCGTGCACGCCCAAGGCCGCCTGGTCGTCGGCGAGGAGCTGTCGTTCACCGTGCGGGTGCCCGACACCGGCCTCGTGTTCTGCGACGTGTGGATCCCGCGCGGCGACCAGGTGGACGTGTTCGTGGAAACGCCCAGCGGGACCAGGTTCGAGCCCAACACCGGCGAGACGTCCACCCCGGACGGCGTCTTCGTCGCGGACTTCGTGGAGAACCCGGTCAACCACGAGCAGAACCTGACCTTCCTGATGATCGACGGCACGGTCGACGAGCGCTGGACCATCCGCATCACACCGCTCTCCGTGGCGCACGGTGAGGTCCACGCGTGGGCCGGCTCGGTGGACGGCGGTCGGCTGATGTTCCCCGGCGCGCCCTTGGAGGGCTACTCGATCGGCATGCCCGCGACCGAGGAGCGGGTGGTCGCGGTGGGTTCCCTCACGTCCCGCAACAAGTTCGAGGGGCCGCAGGGCGACTCGACCCTGCCGGGCCTCGTGGTGGACACCCTGTCGTCGTTCTCCAGCCAGGGGCCCACGCGCATCGGCGTGCAGAAGCCGGACGTCGTCGCGCCCGGCCAGGTCGTGACGGCGGCCTTGTCGGCGGGCTCGGAGATGGCCACGTCGCCCCGGTTGGCGGCGCGGCGGCACCCGTCGGGCAAGTACGTCACCATCCAGGGCACCAGCATGGCGACGCCCTTCGTCGCCGGCGTCGTGGCCCTGATGCTGCAACGGGAACCGAGGTTGACGCCGGAGGAAGTCCAGCAGCGCCTGCGCATCACGGCCCGGCGGGACGCCACGACGGGTCCGGTCTGGAACCCGCGCTACGGCTGGGGGAAGCTGGACGCCGAGGCCCTCTTCCGCCCCTGACCCACACCTCCCGGCGACGTGCGAGCACCGCGGTCGACCCATCGCCCCGGCGATCGACTAAACTCATCGCACGTTGAATTGAGAGGGTGCCATGAACTTCGCCAGGCTGCTCGTCGCCCACGGCATCGTCACGCTGGCCGCCGGGATCGTCCTGGTCGTCGCGCCCGCCGCCATCCCGGCCGCGGTCGACGTCCGGGTGCCCGGCGACGCGTTCCTGGTCCCGTACCTGCTGGGCGCGGCGGAGGTCGCGATCGCGGTCCTCTCGTTCGGCGCCAGTCGGCTCACCGACACCCGGGCGCTGCGCCTGGTCGCCGTCACCTTGATCGTGTTCCACCTGACGACGGCGGCCGTCGAGGCGTACGCGTTCTTCCAGGACCGGGCCGCCGCAGGGGTGTGGGTCAACGTCGGCGTGCGCCTGGCCGTGTCGGCGCTCCTCGCCGTCCAGTCGCCGCCGGTTGTGGCGGGAACTCGCCACGTGGTCGGGTAGTGCCTGGTCAGGGCCCCGGTAGCCGGCGCACGACGTCGTGCCGGACCGCCCTGCGCGCAGCCTGGTGTCGACATCCGGGTGGGGATCACGGATACGATCAAGTCAGGTGGGCCGAGTCCGGTGCCGACCCGTCGCCGCCGCGGACCTCGGCGGCGTCGAAGAGCGGTTTCCCGGGGGTGGGCGTGAGACAGCCGAAGGCGCTCGTGGTCCGTGGCGGGTGGGAGGGTCACCGGCCGGTCGAGGCGACCGGGTTGTTCATCCCGTTCCTGGAGCGCGAGGGCTACGCCGTGCGGGTCGAGGAGTCGACCGGGGTGTACGCCGACGCCGCCGGGATGGCCGACACCGACCTGGTCGTGCAGTGCGTGACGATGTCGCAGATCACCGGCGAGGAGGTGGCCGGGCTGCGGGCGGCGGTCGAGGCGGGCACCGGTTTCACCGGCTGGCACGGTGGCATCGCGGACTCGTTCCGCGCCTCGTCGGACTACCTGCACCTGGTGGGCGGCCAGTTCGCGACGCACCCCGGCAAGCCGCCGGCCGAGCGCGTGGGCGGGCAGGAGGACAACTACCTGCCGCACACCGTCGCCATCACCGCCCTCGGCCGCGAGCACCCGATCACCGCGGGCATCGAGGACTTCGAGCTGGTCACCGAGCAGTACTGGGTGCTGCACGACGACCTGATCGACGTGCTGGCCACCACGACCCACCCCGCGCCGGCGTGGCAGCCGTGGCACCGGCCGGTCACCTGTCCGGCGATCTGGACCCGCCGGTGGGGCGCCGGGCGGATCGTGGTGACGACCCCGGGGCACAGCCTGGACGTGTTGGAGCACCCCGACGTCCGCACCGTCATCGAGAGGGGGATGCTGTGGGCGACCCGCACCGCGTCGGCATCGTAGGTCTCGGGGTCATCTCCCGCGCGTACCTGGACACGCTCGCCACCCACCCCGCCGTGCGCATCACCGCGGTCGCCGACCTCGACGCCGAACGGTCGGCCGCGGTCGCCGCCGGGCTGCCGGGCGCCGAGGCGGTGGGCGTCGAGGACCTGCTCGACGGGTCGGACGTCGACACCGTGCTCAACCTCACCACGCCCGCGGCCCACGCCGGGATCGCGCTGCGCGCCATCGACGCGGGCAAGAACGTGTTCGGCGAGAAGCCCCTCGCCGTGACGTTCGCGGACGGCCGGACGATCATCGACCGCGCCGCCGCGGCCGGTGTCCGGGTGGGCTGCGCGCCGGACACCGTTCTCGGCACGGGCACGCAGACCGCGCGTGCGGCGATCGACCGCGGGCTCATCGGCCGCCCGCTGTCCGCGTCGGCCGTGATGGTCACGCCGGGGCACGAGCGCTGGCACCCCAACCCCGACTTCTACTACACCGCGGGCGGCGGTCCCCTGCTGGACATGGGTCCGTACTACATCGCCGCGCTGGTCCACCTGCTCGGCCCGGTGCGCGCGGTGATCGGCGCGGCGGGCCGCCTGCGCGACGAGCGCGTCATCGGGTCCGGACCGCGGACGGGTCAGCGGATCCCGGTCGAGGTCGCCAGCCACGTCTCCGGCGTGCTCGAACACGTCGGCGGCGCGCTCTCCACCATCACGACGAGCTTCGACGGCGTGGCCACCACCGCCGTGCCGATCGAGGTGCACGGCGAGACCGGCACCCTCGCGGTGCCGGACCCCAACCACTTCGACGGCGAGACCCGGCTCTTCGCGCTGGGCGGCACCGAGTGGCGGGCACTGCCCCCGAGCGCGGGCTACGCCGGGGCCGGCCGCGGCATCGGCCTGCTCGACCTCGTGACGGCCGGTGGACAACGACTCCCGCGCGCGGGTGGGGACCTCGCCTTGCACGTGCTCGAAACCATGACCGCCGTGCTGCGCGCGGCGGAAGAAGGACGGCGGATCGAGCTGACGACCACGGTCGAGCGACCGGCACCGGTCCCGCTCACGCCCGCGGCGGAGTGGTCCGCCAACCGCTGACGCGGGCGAACCCGGCTGCGAACCGCTCCCGCGCCGGGTGCGATGCGGTTGCCGGCACCGGTATCGCGGCGCGCCCGGCGGGTCGCCGGGTCCGTTGTGGTCGGACGGGTGCTTGCTACCGTGACGCATGCTTTCATTGCGCGCCAACGGTGTCGAGCTCGGTGTGGAGTGCTTCGGCCGTGAGGGTGATCCGCTGGTGCTGCTGGCCGGTGGCACGACGATGCTGTCCTGGCCGGACGCGTTGTGCGAGCGGGTGGCGGCGGGCGGGCGCCGGGTGGCGCGCTACGACCTGCGCGACTGCGGTGGCTCCACGACCGTCGACCCGGAGGCGCCCGGCTACACGCTCCGCGATCTCGCCGCGGACGCGGTGGCGCTCGTCGACGCGCTCGGGGCCACCACCGCGCACCTCGGCGGCATCGGCGTCGGCGGCATGGTCGCCCAGGTCGCCGCGCTCGACCACCCCGAGGCGTTCTCGGCGCTGACCCTGGTCGGGACGCGCCCGGTCGCGCCGGGCCCCGTCGACGAGGACCTGCCCGACCACGACCCGGCGGCGATGCGTGCGCTGTTCTCCCTGCCCAGGCCCGACTGGAGCGACCGGGCGGCGGTCGCCGCGTTCGGCGCCGAGCGGGCCGAGCTGCTCGGCGACGACCCGGAGCAGGCGCGCGCGACCGCCGCGCGGATCTGGGACCGGACACCGTCGAGCACCCCTGCCGCGCACGAGGCGAACCAGCTCGGGATGGTGTTCGCCCGACTCGACTGCGCGCCGCGGTGGCGCGAGCGGCTCGGCGACCTGACCGTGCCGACGCTGGTCGTGCACGGCCGCGAGAACCTGTTCTTCCCCGTCGGCAACGGCGAAGCGCTCGCCGCCGAGATCCCCGACGCCCGGTTGCTCGTCCTGCCAGGCACGGCCACCGCCCTCCCCGACACCGCCGCCGACCAGGTCGCCGCCGCGATGCTCGACCTGCCGACCACCCGTCCGGACGCGTGACCGCCGAACACCCACGAGCACTGCCACTCCGCTTTACGAGCCGGCGCACCACCCGAGGCGGCCACCCCCGGCTCGGGAGTGCGCGGTGCCTGCCCGCCGATCCGCGCGGGTCAGTGGTCGCTCAGCGCCCGGTAGTGGTCGATCTTCGCGTCCAACGACGTCAGGCAGTCGGAGAGTTCGGCGATCCGCCTCCGGACCGCGTCGCGGTGCCGTTCCAGCAGCTCCAAGCGCTCCGGGACGGTCACGTCGCCCCGCCTGCGCAGCTCGGCGAAGCGCCGCATGTCCCGGATGGGCATGCCGGTGGTGCGCAGGCGGGTGAGGAAGCCGAGCCAGGCCAGGTCGGCGCTGCGGAAGCGACGCCGGCGGTCCGGGCCGCGGCCGACCGGGTCGAGCAGGCCGATCCGCTCGTAGTAGCGCAACGTGTGGGCGGTCAGGCCGGTGACCTCGACCGTTTCCGCGATGGACAGCACGCTCGTGTCGTTCACGCGGTCGACGGTAGGAGTTGGAGCGCGCTCGAAGTCAACCCGGCAGTTGCCCGAACACGTCCCTGGCCACGGTCACGGCGTTGAGCACGCGGGGGAAGCCGGCGTAGGGCACGACGTGGATCAGCGCCTCGACCACCTGGCCCCGGCTCAGCCCCACGCGCAGCGCGGCGCCCAGGTGCACCCGCAGCTGGGGTGCGGTGTCGCCGGACGCGGTCAGCGCGCCGATGGTCACCAGCTGCCGCTGCGGCGTCGTGAGCCACGGCCGGTGGTACACGTCGCCGAACGCGACCTCGACCACGTAGCGGCCGAGGTCGGGCGCGATGTCCCGCAACGACTCGATCACGTCCAGCCCGTGCTGCCCGTCGACCTCCACCAGGTTCTCCACGCCGCGCGCGTAGCGGTCCCGCTCGTCGGTCTGCACCGGCGGCTCGAACGCGATCCCCCGGTCGGCGAACACCTCCCGGGCGGCCTGCACCGCGTTGAGCGCCCTCGGGAAGCCCGTGAACGGGACGACGTGGATCAGCGCCTCCACGACCTCGACGGGGCTCAGCCCGACCCGGAGCGCCGCGTCGAGGTGGAACCGGAGCTGCGGCGCCGTGTCGCCCTGCGCGGCCAGGGCGCCGATGGTCACCAGCTGCCGCTGCCGCAGGTCCAGTCCCGGCCGGGCGTAGACGTCGCCGTAGGCGAACTCGACGACGTAGCGGCCGAGGTCCGGCGCGATGTCCGACAGCGACTCGACCACCTCGGCGCCGCGGTCGCCCGAGACCTGCCGCAGCACGGCCAGTCCCCTGGCGTACCGGCCGGAGGACGCCTCCGGCGCCGCTGATGCTCCCGGCGCGGTCGCCACCCCGGAGGCCCCGATCAGCGCTCCGGCGGCCAGCAGCGAACGTCGGTTGACGGCGGTGCCGTGATCTGACTTGGTCATGGCGGCGACGCTAGGTCTTCGCGCGCGCTCGAAGTCAACCCTCACCGCTCCCGAGTTGCGCCAGCACGGTCCCCTGGGTGACCGACGCACCCGGCTCCGCGGTCAGCCCGGTGATGACGCCGGCCTTGTGCGCGGTGACCGGGTTCTCCATCTTCATCGCCTCCAGCACCAGCACGAGGTCGCCGGCCTCGACCTGCTGCCCCTCGGACACCGCGACCTTCACCACCGTGCCCTGCATCGGCGCGACGATCGCGTCGCCGGACACGAGGGTCATGCCGCCGCCTCGCCGGCGCGCGGTCGGGCGGGGTTGGCCCGCGGGCGTCGCCGCCGGTGTCGCGCCGTCCACCAGCGCGGTGAAGTCGGCCGGCAGGGACACCTCGACGCGCCGGCCGTTCACCTCCACGGTCAGCCGCCGGCGCGGGAGTTCCTCGACGGTGGCCGGTTGGGCCTGCGGCTCGACCGGGTTGTGCCACTCGGTCTCGATCCACTTGGTGTGCACGTCGAAGGAACCCGGCCCCGCGAACGCCGGGTCGTCCACGACCTGGCGGTGGAAGGGCAGCACGGTGGCGATCCCCTCGACGTCGTACTCGCGCAGCGCGCGCCGCGCTCGCCGCAGGGCCTGCTCGCGGGTGGGACCCCACACGACGAGCTTGGCCAGCATCGAGTCGAACTGGCCGCCGATCACGCTGCCCGCGACCACGCCCGAGTCGACCCGGACGCCCGGACCGCCCGGCTCGCGGTAGCGGGTGATCCGGCCGGGCGTGGGCAGGAAACCCCGGCCGGCGTCCTCCCCGTTGATCCGGAACTCGAACGCGTGCCCGCGCGGCGCCGGGTCACCGGTCAGGTCGAGCGGGTGGCCCTCGGCGATGCGGAACTGCTCCAGCACCAGGTCGACGCCGGTGGTCTCCTCGGTGACCGGGTGCTCGACCTGCAACCGGGTGTTGACCTCCAGGAACGACACGGTCTCGCCCTGGACCAGGTACTCCACCGTGCCCGCCCCGGAGTACCCGGCCGCCAGGCAGATGGCCTTGGCCGAGTCGTGGACCAGTCGACGCTGCTCGTCGGTCAGGAACGGCGCCGGCGCCTCCTCGACCAGCTTCTGGTGCCGTCGTTGCAGCGAGCAGTCACGCGTGCCGAGCACGACGACGTTGCCGTGCCGGTCGGCCAGCACCTGGGCCTCCACGTGCCGCGCGCGGTCCAGGTACCGCTCGACGAAGCACTCGCCGCGGCCGAAGGCGGCGACCGCCTCGCGGGTCGCGGACTCGAACAGCTCCGGGATCTCGTCGAGGGACCGGGCGACCTTCAGACCCCGCCCGCCACCGCCGAACGCGGCCTTGATGGCGACCGGCAGGTCGTGCCGCTCGGCGAACTCGACGATCTCCCGCGCGTCGCCGACCGGACGCCCCGTGCCGGGGACGAGCGGTGCGCCCACGCGCTCCGCGATCCGCCGCGCGGTCACCTTGTCGCCCAGGTCCCGGATGGCCCGCGGGCTCGGCCCGATCCAGGTCAGGCCGGCGTCGAGGACGGACTGGGCGAAGTCCGCGTTCTCCGACAGGAAGCCGTAGCCGGGGTGGACCGCGTCGGCGCCGCACCGCCGCGCCACCTCCAGGATCCGGTCCCCCGACAGGTAGGACTCGGCCGCGGTCCGACCGCCCAGCGCGAACGCCTCGTCGGCCAGCGGCACGAACGGCGCGTCGGCGTCCGGTTCGGCGTACACCGCGACGGAGGCGATCCCCGCGTCGCGCGCCGCCCTGATCACCCGGATCGCGATCTCGCCCCGGTTGGCGATGAGAACCTTGTGCACCTGCGACTCCCTCTCTGTTGCTCGGGTCGGTCCGCTCGGGCCGACCGCTACCCGGCGTTGCGCCAACTGTTGGGCGGCACGAACACCGCGGCCCGCTCCGGGTACAGCCACCGGGGCGCGGCCAAGGGCCGCGCGTCGTCCGGTGGTCGCCGGGCGGCCAGGCACAGCACCGCCAGCAGGGCGCCCAGCTCGGGCTCGTCGAGCGTGCCGGACTCGATCCGCAGGACCGTCTCGTCGACCATGACCGCTCCCCCTACAAAGGTGTGTTGCCGTGCTTGCGCAGCGGCAGGTCGGCGTGCTTGGAACGCAGCATCTCCAGGCCGCGGATGAGCACCGGTCGGGTGTCGGCCGGGTCGATCACGTCGTCGACGAGCCCGCGCTCGGCGGCGTAGGACAGGTGCATGAGCTCGGCGCGGTACAGGTCGATCTTCTGCTGCCGGACCGCCTCGCGGTCGCCGTTCGCGGCGGCGATGTCGCGCCGGAAGATGATGTCGACGGCCGCTTCCGGTCCCATGACGGCGATCTCGTTGCCCGGCCACGCCAGCACGAGGTCCGCGCCGATCGAGCGGGAGTCCATGACGATGTACGCGCCGCCGTAGGCCTTGCGCACGATCACCGACATGCGCGGCACCGTGGCGTTGCAGTAGGCGGCCAGCAGCTTCGCGCCGTGCCGGATGATGCCGTCGTGCTCCTGGCCGACACCGGGCAGGAAGCCGGGCACGTCCACGAACGTGACGATCGGGATGTTGAAGCAGTCGCAGGTCTGCACGAACCGCGCCGCCTTCTCCGACGCCGCGATGTCCAGGGCGCCGGCCAGCACGGACGGTTGGTTGGCCACCACGCCCACGACGTGACCGCCCAGCCGGGCGAACGCGCAGATGACGTTGGTCGCCCAGCCCTCCTGCACCTCCAGCACGAACCCGTCGTCGACGACCTCCTCGATCACCGCCCGCATGTCGTAGGGCCGGTTGCCGTCGGCGGGCACCAGCTCGTGGAGCCCCTCGGCGCGGCGGTCGACCGGGTCGGTCGACGGCCACGCGGGCGGTTGCTCCCGGTTGTTGGCGGGCAGCATCGACAGCAGCAGCCGGACGTCCTCCAGGCACGACCGCTCGTCGTCATAGGCGAAGTGCGCGACCCCGGAGAGCCGGTTGTGCACGTCCGCGCCGCCGAGCTCGTCCATGGTGACCCGCTCGCCGGTCACCGTCGCCACCACGTCCGGCCCGGTGAGGAACATCTGGGAGATGCCGCGGACCATGAACGTGAAGTCGGTCAGCGCCGGGCTGTACGCGGCGCCGCCGGCGCACGGACCGAGCATCACGCTGATCTGCGGGATGACGCCGGACGCCTTGGCGTTGCGCCGGAAGATCCCGCCGAACCCGGCGAGCGCCGTGACGCCTTCGTGGATGCGGGCGCCCGCGCTGTCGTTGAGCGACACCAGCGGCGCGCCGGCCGCCACCGCGAGGTCCATCACCTTGTGGATCTTCTCCGCGTGCGCCTCGCCGACCGCGCCGCCCAGGATGCGGAAGTCCTGGGCGTAGACGAAGACCGTCCGCCCGAGCACGGTGCCCCAACCGGTCACCACGCCGTCGGACAGCGGGCGGTGGTCCGCCCGGCCCAGCCCGGCGTGCCGGGCCCGGCGCAGGCCCTCGACCTCCTGGAACGACCCCTCGTCGAGCAGCAGCGCGATCCGCTCGCGGGCGGTCAGCTTGCCCTTGTCCCGCTGCCGCCGTGCGGCTTCGTCGTCGTCGTCGAGCAGTGCGCGCTTCAGCTCGACGACCTTCCCCAGCGCGTCGTGCGCCATGCTTCCCCCCTCTTGGTGACCGCCGTCAGGCGGGCAACCGCTTCTGCTGTGCGAGTGCGACGAGCGCCGCCTTGTCGACCTTCCCGTTGGCCAGGCGGGGCAGGGACTCGACCACGGTCAGGACGTCGAGGTCCGCGGTGGGCAGGTCCGGTGCGCTGTCGGTGGCAGTCCGGACGAACCCGGCGAGCCGGGCCGGGCCGCCGTCGGTCGCGGGCACCCCCACCACGGCGCACTCCACCACGTCCGGGTGGGCTTCGAGCGCCCGGCGGACCGACGACGGCGAGACGACCTCGCCGCCCCGGCGGACCAGGTCGCCGATGCGGTCGACCACGGTCAGCAGGCCGTCCGGGGACAGCGAGCCGTAGTCGCCGGTCGGGAACCAGCCGGGCGCCACCGGGGTCACGCCCGAGCCGTCGAGGTAGCCCTGCATGACGCTCGGGCCCGCGACCCAGATCTGCCCGGCCACCCCCGTCGGCACCGGCTCCGCGGTCGGGTCGTCCAGCGCCGCGATCCGGACCGCGACGTCCCGCACGGGCGCGCCCACCGAGCCGACCCGGTCGTAGCCGGCGCGTTCGGTGCTGACCAGCGACGTGGTCTCGGACAGCCCGTAGCCCTGCCGGCACGGGATGCCCAGCGTGGCGCCGATCCGGGTGGCCGCCTTCTCCGCCAGCGCGGTGCTCCCGGAGCCGACCATGCGCAGGTGCCGGACCCGCGTCGAGCCGAACGCCGGGTCGGCCGCCAGCTGCTCCAGCCGCACCGGCAGGGAGTACAGGTGGGTCGCCCGCGCCTCGTCGGCGGCGAGCACCGAGTCGAGCACGCGCCGGTGGCCGACCAGGACCTGCCGGACGCCGGCCAGCACCGACGCGTTCATGTGCATCGGGTAGAAGATCGGCCTGCTGTGCGCGAGCCCGCCCGAGGCGGCGAGCCCGTGGGCGTCGGCGAGCTGGGCGGCGTTGGTCAGGACGTTGCGGTGGCTGTAGGCGACCGCCTTCGCCCGGCCGGTCGACCCGCTGGTGAACATCAGCGCGGCGGTGTCGTCCGGCAGCACCGGCGCCGCGCCGGTCCGCAGCCGGAGCAGCCGGCCGAACTCGACCCGGACCTCCTCCCGGACCAGGTCTAGCATCCCCTGCTCGGCCAGCTTGGCGCGCAGGGCGTCCGACCCGGCCTCGGACACCAGCACGGCCGAGGGCATCGCCAGCCGCAGCACGTGGGCCACGGCCGGCGCGGGCAGCAGCGGGTTGATCGGCGCGACGACGTTGCCGCTGCGGATCGCCCCGTAGTAGTAGGCCGGGAACACCGGGTCGAGGTCGGCCACCAGGCCGACCACCCCGCGCCCCGGTGCGGCCGCGCCCAGCGCCCTGGCCACCGACGAGGCCACGTCGTCCCAGTCCCGGAAGGTCAGCGCGTCCGCGCCGACCTGCACCGCCGGCCGGTCGGCGCCGGCGCGGACGGCCTCGGTCAGCAAGGTGTCCACCGCGGCGGGCCGCGGGTCGGCCAGCGGCCCGGCCGCCACCCAGGACCGCCCGGCTTCCGGCCAGCGCATCGTGTCGTCCATGACGTCCCCCATCACCAGTTCGTCCTCATGCGAAGCACTCCGGCAACCCGCCGTTGAGCGCGACCATCTCCGCGAACACCGCGACGACGTCCAGCGGCGCGCCCGGCGCGGCGCCGTCGAGTTCGGCGTAGGCGCGGTGCAGGTTCGCGACCAGCCGTTCCGGCTCGCCCCACCGGGCGAACTCGTCCGGGTCCGCCCGCTGCGCGGCCTCGGCGGGGGTCAGGCCCTCGCGCCGCCCGGCCGTCGCGACCCCGTCCAGCCAGTCCAGGTACCGCTCGGTGTCGTCCAGCAGCCCGGCGCCGCCGACCGGTCCGTGGCCCGGCACGACCACCCTGGGCCGCAGGTCCCGCAGCGACGCGACCGCGGCGCGCATCCCGGACACGGACCCCATCAGCAGGAACGGGGTGCGGCCCGACATGATCACGTCACCGGCGAACAGCACGCGTTGCTCGGGCAGCCACACGACCGTGTCGCCGCGGGTGTGCGCCGGCCCGACGTGGAACAGCTCGACCGTGCGGCGGCCGTCGTGCAGGACGAGCCGGTCCTCGTAGGTGCAGTCGGGCAGCCGCACGGCGGGCTCCCCCCACCGGACGTCCGGCCACAGGCCGGTCAGCCCCAGGCCGCTCGCCGCCATCTCCCGGGCGGCCTCCACGTGCGCGAGGACCCTGGTGCCCGCCGGGAAGCGGCACCCGCCGAAGACGTGGTCACCGTGGAAGTGCGTGATGACCAGGTGGTCGATCGGCTGCGGGGCCAGGGCCCGGACCGCGGCGAGCTGCGCCTCGGTCCGGTCCCGGGTGGCGCACGTGTCGATCACGGTGGTGCCCTCCGCCCCCACGAGGACACCGCTGTTGTTGACGCACCAGCCGCCGTGCTCCTGCAGGTAGGCGAACACCCCCGGCGCGAGCTCCACCGGCGTCGGCGCGGGTGGCAGGTCGATCCGCACGCGTGACACGGTCAGACCCCCTCCAGCAGCGACTTGGCGATCAGCATCGTGGCCATGCTGTTGGCGCTGAGCGCGTCGCGCGCCTTGGCCAGGTTCGCCGCGGTGCTCGCCTGGTCGCGGGCGACCTCCGGGCGCAGCCGGATGGTGTGCTCGGAGGTGAGCACGGTCTCGCCCTGCCCGGCTCGGATGGTCCAGTTGCCCAGGTGCAGGTCGAGCAGCGGCGGCAGGTCGAGCTGCTTGTAGCCGATGCGGCCGGTGCCCTCCGTGATCCGGATGGACATCGTCTCGTGCTCGCCCACCTTGGACAGCGTCGTCATCCGCAGCGACTGGACGTCGTGCGTGCCGTAGTCGTCCAGCCGCACGGCCGCGACGTGCGGCAGCCGGTCGGTCCAGTGCTCGGCCTCCCACAGGAACGCGTGCACCGCGTCCGCCCCGGCGGCGATCCGGACCGAGTCGGAGAACGTCCGGACCTCGCCCCCGCCCCGCTCGGCGACGGCCTTGACGTTGGCCAGTTCGGTCCGGCTGTTCTCGTCGGTGACCTTCTCGATCCAGGCGAACGCCTCGGGGTCGTCGTCGACCGCCGAGAACGTGTGCAGCAGCCGGAGGTGGGTCCGCCCGGGGCCGTCCTCCTCGACGACCCAGGTGCCGCTCATGGTGGCGATCGGCGGCGCGGGCACCGCTTGGCGGAAGGTGATCCGGTGCGCCACGGGGTCGAGCTCGCGCACCGAGGTCCACGATTTCACCTCCTCGCCCGCGCTCGCCCAGATCCGGAAGGTCTCCGTCGTGCCGCGGCGCTCGACGTGCGTGACCTGGATGGTCGGTTCGAACAGCTCGGGCCAGCGCTCGGCGTGGGCGAGCAGGGCGTAGACGTCGCGGGGATCGGCGTCGATCGTGATGTCGTGCGTGGTGTCCATTGCGTGCCCTCGCGTCAGTAGTTGCCCAGCCCGCCGCAGACGTTGAGCGCCTGCGCGGTGATGGAGGCGGCCAGTGGGGTGGTGAGGTACTCGACGAGGCCCGCGACCTCGTCCGGCGTGCTGTAGCGGCCCAGCGGGATCTTGGCCTCGAACTTGGTCAGCACGTCGGCCGCGGACACGTCCCAGATCCGGGCGTAGTTCTCCCGGACGTGTTGCGCCATCGGGGTTTCCACGTAGCCGGGGCAGACCGCGTTGACCGTGATGCCGGTGCCGGCCAGCTCCAGGCCGAGGGCCTTGGTGAAGCCGACCACGCCGTGCTTCGAGGCGCTGTAGGGCGCGCCCAGGACGACGCCCTGCTTGCCGCCCGTCGAGGCGATGTTGATGATCTGGGCGGCCTCGCGCGTGGTCATCCCGCCGGTCGTCAGCACGTGCCGCGACATCAGGAAGACGCTGCGCAGGTTGGTGTTGACGACGTTGTCCCACAGCTCGGTCGACAGGCCGCTGGTGACGCCCCCGCCGGGGATGCCCGCGTTGTTCACCAGGGTCGTGACCGGGCCGAACGCCGCGACGCCCGCGGCCACGAAGGACTCGACCTGCGACTCGTGCCGCACGTCGCACGACTGGCCGTCGGCGGTGATGCCGAGCTCGGCGAGGTCGGCGACGGTCTCCTTGACCCGCCGCGCGTCGCGGGCGCCCAGGAACACCCGGTAGCCGGCCGCGCCCAGCCGCTTGGCGATGGCCAGGCCGATCCCGCTCGTGCCGCCGGAGATCAGCGCGACCCGGTCGTCGGTGGTGTGCTCAGGCAGCATCGCGCTCCTCCTCGATCACGTCGAGCAGGGCGGCCGGGGTCTTGGCGTGTTCCAGGACGTCGTCGTCGAGCTGGACCCCGTGCTCGCGCTTGAGGACGTTCAGCACCTCCAGCAGCGCGATGGAGTCGAAGCCGATGTCGTCGAAGGAGGTGTCCGGGTCGACGTGGGTCGCGAGGTCGAAGGTCTCGTCCTCGCCCGCCACCTCGCGGAGCACCGCGGTCAGGGTGTCGATGTTCATTGCGTTCTCCCTCAGTCGGAGTCGAGTTCGGTGTGCGGCTTCGTCAGCACCATCGCCGAGTTGAAGCCGCCGCGGCCCCTGGCGAGCACCAGGGCCGTGTGGACCCGGCCCGCGGCCGGGTGGTCGACGACGTGCAGCGCGCTCGCCGCCTCGGAGAGCTCGTAGCGCGGTGTGGGTGGGACGACCTGCTTGGCGATCGCCAGGCACGCCGTCGCGACGTCGAGCGCGCTGCCCGCGCAGCCGAGCCGGCCGATGCCGGTCTTCGGCACGGTCACCGGGACGCCTCCCGAGCCGAACACGGCGGTGATCGCCCGCGCTTCGCGGTCGTCCATCTCGCGGGTGCCGAACCCGTCGGCGAACACCACGTCGACGTCGCCCGCGTCCACCTCGGCGTCGTCCAGCGCGACGCGGATCGCGCGCTCCAGGCCGCGGCCGTCCCGCGCCACACCGTCGAAAGTGGACGCGAAGCCCGCGATCGCGGCGTAGGCCGCGCGGGAACCGGTGCGGTCGGGCCGTTCCACGGTCATGATCGCCCCGCCCTCGCCGGACACGAAGCCGTCGGCGTGCGGCGAGAACGGCCGGTACGCCGTGCGCGGGTCGGGGTCGGTCGCCATGAGCCCGGCGCTGGTGTAGGCCGACCAGCCCCACGGGCAGAGGTTGGTGTCCACGGCGCCGGCGAGCACGAGCTCGCAGTCGTGCCGCAGCTGCCGCCGCGCCTGGCCGACCGCCTCCATGCCACCGGTGTCGTCGGTGACCAGCGCGCGGGCGGCTCCCCGCAGGTTGTGCCGGATGGAGATCTGGCCGGTGTTGACCGCGTAGAACCAGGCGAACGACTGGTACGCGCTCACGTGGGCCGGGCCGCGCGACCACAGCGCCTGCATCTCCTTCTGCGCGAACTCGAACCCGCCGCCGTTGTTCGCGGTCACCACCGCCGAGGCGTGCTCGGCGTAGGCGCCGTCCGGGATCGCCGCGTCGTCGAGCGCGTCGCGGGTCGCGACCAGCGCGAACTGGGTGACGCGGTCGGTCTGCGGCAGCAGCCGGGCGGGCAGGTGGTCCCTCGGGTCGAACCCGGGGTGCTCCCCGGCGATCCCGGTGGCGTACCGGCCGCCGTCGAACCGGGTGATCGGGCCGATCGCGTTGGCCGACTCGAGCAGCGCGCTCCAGTACGGGTCGACGCCGATGCCGAACGGCGTGACGACGCCCAGGCCGGTGATGTGCGGTCTCATCGCGTCGCACCCGCCTTCGAGATGATCATGGCGCTCTGGAACCCGCCGAACCCGCTGCCCACGCTGAGCACGTGCTCCGGGGCCGCTTCCCGCGCGTGGACCGGGACGTAGTCGAGGTCGCACTCGGGGTCGCGCTCGGTCCAGTTGGCGGTGGGCGGCAGCAGCCGGTGCTGCAGGGCCAGCAGGCAGGCCGCGATCTCGATGGAGCCGATCGCGCCCAGCGAGTGGCCGACCATGGACTTGATCGAGCTGACCGGGGTGCGGTAGGCGTGCTCGCCGAGCGCGAGCTTGAACGCCGCGGTCTCGTGCCGGTCGTTCTGCTTGGTGCCCGACCCGTGCGCGTTGACGTACCCGATGTCGGTGGGCGCGAGGCCCGCCTGGTCCAGGGCCGCGGTGATCGCCGCCGCCATCTCCACGCCGTCCGGCCGCAACCCGGTCATGTGGTAGGCGTTGCACCTGCTCGCGAAGCCCGAGAGCTCGCCGTAGATCGGCGCGCCCCGCCGCCGGGCCGACTCCAGCTCCTCGATGACGAACATCGCCGCGCCCTCGCCGAGCACGAACCCGTTGCGGCTCTTGTCGAAGGGCCGCAACGCCCGTTCCGGCTCGTCGAGCCGCGGCGTCGTCGCCTTGATCGCGTCGAAGCAGGCGATCGTGATGGGCGAGATCGGCGCGTCGGACGCGCCGCACACGGCCCGGTCGACCGTACCCTCCCGCACGAGCTCGACCGCGTGCGCCACGGCGTCGAGCCCGGAGGTGCACCCGCTGGACACCACCGAGACCGGCCCTTCCGCGCCGACCTCGACGGCCAGCTCGGCGGCGATGGAGCTGGGGATGTAGTAGTCGTAGTAGTGCGGGCTCGCCAGGGACTCGTCCACTTCCCAGGCGGTGCCGCGCCCGCTCATCCGCACGTACTCGGACTCCAGGGCCGGGGTCGACCCGACCGCGGTCCCGACCACGACGCCGGTCCGCCCCGGGTCGCCCTGGCCCAGGTCGATCCCGCTGTCCTCGATCGCCTCCCGCAGGGCGACCAGCGCGAACTGCCCGACCCGGTCCAGCCGCGCCACCTCGGCGGCGCTCAGGCCGCACGACGCCGGGTCGAAGTCGACCTCGGCCGCGACCCGCGACCGGAACGGCGTCGGATCGACCAACGTCATGATCCGGGTGGCGGTGCGCCCCTCGGAGATCAGGTTCCAGAAGTTCTTCCGCCCTGGTGCGCCCGGCGCCACCACACCGATGCCGGACACCACGACCCTTCGAGTGCTCGTCATGCTCAACCCCACGTCCCCCCTTGAGATCAACGATTCGTCAGTTCGGCTTCGCGGTCCGCGACACGACCCGGTGCCCCGCGTTCCCCTCGACCCGGAGCACGTCCGCGAACTCGATCACCCCGGAGACGCGCGAGCCCTGGCCCACGACGGACTCCACGGTCAGCACCGTGCCCCGCACCCGGAGGCCGTCGCCGGTCGGCGTGATCGCGCAGTTCGACATGAAGTGCCGCTGCACGGCGCCGCGCGCGGACCGGGCGTCCCGGAGGACCCGGCTGTGCTCGACGATCCGGGCACGTCCCCGCAGCGTCCGCAGACCGTCGATCACGAACTCGGCGTCCGCGGCGAACGTGTCGCCGTAGGCGTCGAAGTCGCCGCGGTCGAGCGCGTGGACCTGCTCGGCGTAGAACCGCTCGACCGCGCTCCGGTCGCCCCCGCCCATCAGGACCGCCACGGCTTGTCGTCGCGGGTCACCTTGCGGGCCCGGACCTGCCAGCGGTCGTCGCGCAGCACCAGGACGTCCTCGCACAGCGTGCTGGCGTAGACGACGGGCGGCGTGCCCGCGCCGCTCTCCACGACGAGGACGTAACTGCTCGCCCGCGCCAGCGTCGCGGTGCGCGGCACGACCCGCAGCATCGACACCAGGTGCCGGTGGGTGATGCCGTCGCGGGCCCGCTGCTCGACGCCGGCCGCGGCCGCCGCCTCGATCGCGGCGCGCCCGTGCACGAGCCGGTCGAATCCGCTCGCCGCGAAGGTCGCTTCGGGCACGAAATCCGCGGCGAACGCGGCCGTGTCGCCCCGGTCGAGGGCGCCCAGGTGGTTCACGTAGAACCGGGACAGTTCCTCGTGCAGCGACACTTCCGCCCGGACGGGCGGTCGGATCATTTTCAAGGTCGTCATGAGCCACCGGATTCAGTCGTCGGTCGTTCGTGGCGGTAAGCCGGAGTGCCGGCTCGTCAATGTTGTCGGCGACGTTATGGCGCGGTGTCCGGCGGCGGCAATCGACTTGCACTGGAGTTCGTCAATCCTGCACTCCTGTTCACCCCGTGTATCGCGTCCCGGGCACCGAGGGGAGTCGACGCAGGTGAGAGGCCCGTGCGGGCACGCGCACGCGGGCCCGCACGAGGAGGTGGCGATCTTTGCCGACGGCCGTGCGAAGTGCGGTCAGCGACCGTTCCGAATAATTCTCATTATCTGCCGAGGCCGTCCGGACCACGACGGCCGGCGCACCGGAAACCGATCTTGGCGCAGTTCTCCGGTTCACCCGCGCTCGTCGCCCGTCCGCGGTTACCATGACCTGGTCCGATGCCACAGCGACACTGGTGCGGGGAGGTACCAATGCGCGAGGGAGCTTCTGGGGGGCAGGTCCCGGCGGAGCGTTCAAGATTCATCAGGATTCACAACCGGAACGCGGATCCGACCGACCGGCTCGACTATTGGAATGAGCTGACCGAGAGCACGCGGTACGGCAAGAGCGGGATGCCGTTGATTGTGGCCGACCCGACTTTCCAGGCCGATTACACCGGGCACTGGGTCGGCGAGGCGGGCGTGGTGGCCGGCCGGATGGACGCCGGCGCGTTCCTGGTCGACCGCAGCCGGGCGGACGGCATCGACGGCGGTCGCGTGCAGCTCATCCTCTCGGGCAGCAACGGGGCGCGGATCGACGCGCGGGGCTCCGCGCACGAGATCGGCCCCGGCTCGCTCTACCTCCAGTTCCACGACGAGCCGCGGCGCGTCCTGTGGGACAAGCCGGACCGGCAGCTGATCGTGGACATCGACTCGTCGCGGCTGACCGTGGACGTCGAGGTGCTCCGGCGGGCGATGTTCTCGCCGCTGCCCGTCGACCGGGACCTGGTGGACCTGTTCGTCCAGTCCGCGACCAGGATCCTCCACACACCGCGTTGCGCGACCCCGGCGGCCGGGCCGTTCCTGGTCAGCCTGGTCGAACTGCTGGTGCGCAGCGCGCTGGGCGACGACGTCGAGCTGACGGAGACCGGGCCCGCGCTCCGGGGCCGGGCACTGGCCGTCATGCGGGAGAACCTCTCGCGCACCGACCTCAGCGCGGAGGACGTGGCGGCGGCCCTGAACATCTCGCGCCGCAGCCTGTTCCAGCTCTTCGACGACGGGACACCGCCCATGACGGTGCTCCGCCGGATGCGCATCGCGCGCGCCCAGGAGATCCTCGGCGACGGCAGGCGGGACGACCTGACCATCGCGCAGGTCTCCCGGTTGTGCGGCTTCGGCACCTCGCGCGGGTTCAACAACGCGTTCCTGCGGGAAGCCGGCCAGCGCCCCACCGACTACCGCCGCAACCGCAGCGCGCCGTCGACCACCGAACCCTGAACCGCCCCGACCGGACTACCTCAGCTGCGCGACCGGCACGACGGCCGCCGCGGCGAACCCGGCCGCGGCCACGACCGTCCTGATCAGGTGGAAGCGGCGCCAGCTGTCGCGGTGCGCGGCCCACGAGTCCGGGATCGATCCGACCCAGCTGTCCGCCAGCACGTTCAGCGGCACCAGTGTCGTGACCGTGATGACGATGCCGGCCAGCATCGCCACCGCGGCGAGGATGCCGGCGACGAGCACGGTCGCGTCCTTCCGGTAGCTGAGCACCGCGACCGCGCTCGACGCCAGCATCCCCACCACGAACAGCGGCGGCATGAACCGCCCGTAGTCCCGGTTCACCGCCTGCCAGTACGACACGTAGGCGCTCGGACTCATGGTGGCGACGCCCGGGTTGAACGCGATGCCGAAGCACAACCCGGCGTACAGCCCGGTGGCGAGCAACGACAGCACGATGGAGATCGCGTAGACCGACTTCACCCCGGGCACCTTCCTCTCGGACCCGTCCAGTGCACTACAGGATGGCGATCCCGGCGACCGCATGGATCACCGCCAGCACCGCGCCGCCACCCATCAGCCCCTTCTCCTTGCGCCAGACGCCGATGGCGACGTCGATCAGCTGGATCGCGGCGGCGACGAAGAGCAACCAGGCGACCCCGGCGCCCCGTTCGAACCAGGGCAGGACCGCGGCGACGAGCCCGAGCGGCACGGCGCGCGCCGCGTACATGTAGGCGAAGAACCGCTCGGCGGCCTCGACGGTCGTCGAGCCGCTCATCGACGCCGGGCGGGCTCCGGCCGCCGCGGCGAACCCCACGCTGAGCAGCGCGGCCAGTGTGTTCAACACGAGTAGGACGGTCATTGTGTCACTCCTGCACTGTGTACTCACTCAACTGTTGAGTGATGCTACAGTACCGGTATGGAAGCGACAACGCACCCGGAAGAGCGACTCTCCGACTCGCTGGCGTTCCGGCTGACCGTGCTCGGCGCGGTCGTGCAGAAGGAGTTCGCGCTGCACCTGAAGGAGGCGGGGCTGACACCGAAGCACCTCGGCGTGCTCGACGTCGTCGACCGCGGGTTGGCCCGGACCCAGGACGACGTCGCCACGCTCATGCAGGTCACGCCCGGCATGGTCGTCCGCCTGGTCGATCACCTGGAGCAGCGCGAACTGCTCCGGCGCCGGCGGGACCCGATCAACCGGCGGCGGCACATCCTCACCGTCACCGAGGGCGGCGCCAAGGTCCTGGCCGAGGGCGCCGCCTTCGCCGCGACGGTGGACGCCCGCCTGGTCGCCACCACCGGTCGGACCCTGGCCGGTCGCCTCGACGAGGCCCTCACCGCCCTCATGCGCCCCCTCACCGGCGAAGGATGACGCCGGTGAGGGGGCGCCAGGCGGCCCGCTCCCACGAGGAACGCGGCCGGGCGTGATCCGAGCCGCGTGACGTTCGACAGCCGCCATTTCTCGGCGGTCGTCAATAACGAGCAATCACCGGAACGCGCTGTCAGGCGGACCGGTCGAATCGAGTTCCGGCCGCGTGCGACAAACCCGCGTCAGGTCAATTGGGTGATGACGATGTCGGCGGGGCCGCCGGAACTGGTGACGCCTTCCGGCGTGAGGCACTGCTGCGGCGTGGTGTTGAGCACCACCGCGTTCATGACGACCAGGGCTCCGGCGAACCGGCCGGCGGTCACCCTGCCCTGGTACACGACGACCGTCTCGTTGGCCGGACGCAGCACCACCACGCCGGCGGCGGCCACCGTGGTCGTCTCGCCGGTGTTCCAGGTGATGGTCACCGTGATGGAGACGCTCCCGGCCAGGCAGGAGATCAGGCCGGTCACCACGACCCGGTACCCGCCGGACGTGATCGCCGGCGACCCGCTGGACACGCACGGGCCGTAGTCCGCGCGCGAGGTGATCGTGACGGGCCTGATCTGCGCGGTCACCCCGGGCTCGTAGGTGTTGGCGCCGCTGCCCACGCACGACAGCAGCTCCGCGTCCGCGGCCTGCGCCGCGGGCACGGCGGCCACCAACCCGGCCGCGGCCGTCACCGCGACGACAAGACCCGCGACGGAACGCCGCAGCGCCGACCACGTATTCCTGATCCGACTCGTCCGCATCGGGGCGCCTCCGCGAATCCGCAACGGCAAAGGAATCGCCACTGTAACTCCGCCGCACCGCGCCATGAAGGTGAATTCAGATGCCACTTTCCGTGGGTGTCGCGAGCGGTGAAGCCGCAGATTTCGTTGTCCACGTCATCACGGCGAAGCGACACCTCGGCACCGGAGAGGCGGATTCGGCGCCCGGCCGGGTCCTCACCCG
>NZ_JBEOVG010000040.1:0-77669 GCF_040295345.1 Actinosynnema sp. NPDC002837 | reverse complement strand
GGCCCCTCCCGCCCCATGGGGGGGGGCGGGGGGGCTCCGGGGCTTGGCCGACCCGCCCCTCCGGCGCGGGGTCGATTGCGACCGTCGTCACGATGGGTGGATCATGTGGGCGTGGGAGCAGGCGGGCGGGCGTCCAGGGGTGGCGGGCGGCGGATCAGCATCGTGGACGTGGCCGCGGCGGCGGGCGTGTCCCGGCAGACCGTGTCGAACGTCCTCAACGGGCACGACTCGTACTACTCGCAGGTCACGTTCGAGCGCGTGACCGAGGCGATGCGGTCGCTCGGCTACCAGCCCAACCGGGCCGCGCAGACGTTGCGGTCGCGGCGGACGATGCAGCTCGGCTACCACATCTTCGGCGAGCAGCTGGAGATTATGCAGGGCTTCACCCTGCACTTCCTGCAAGCGCTGGTGAAGGCCGCCGCCGACGTCGACCACCAGGTGCTGGTGTTCACCCACCGCCGGGACGACCCGCTCGGCGTGTTCAAGGACCTGGTCGCCCGGCGCGCGGTCGACGCGATGATCCTGTCGGAGTCCCGGGTCGACGACGAGCGGGCCAGGTTCCTGGCGGACAGCGGCATGCCGTTCGCCTGCTTCGGCCGCCTCGCGCCCGACCTGCCGCAGCGGTGGGTCGACGTGGACAACGTCGCCGGCGTGCGGCCCATCGTGGACCTCCTGGTGGCCGAGGGGCACGAGCGGCTGGCCTACCTGGGGCTCGCCGGCGACGAGTACTGGAAGGCCGAACGGCTGGAGGGCTTCACCGCCGGGGTGGCCGGGCACGGCCTGCGCGTGCCGAAGGCGTCGGTCTACCTGGGCACGGACGCGGGGATCCGCACCCGGGCCCGCAGGTTGTTGACCGGGAAGAACCCGCCGAGCGCCATCGTGACCGGCAGCGACTCCGTCGGCGCGGTGGTGGTGAACGTGGCGCACTCGCTCGGGTTGCGGGTCGGCTCGGACGTCGCGGTCACCGGGTTCGACGGCGGCGCGGTCGGCTTGGCGACCGAACCGACCCTGACCAGCGCCCGCATCCCGGTCGAGCGGATCTCGCGCGAGCTGGTCGCCCGCTGCCTGCGCCAGGTCGAGGGAGGTCCGGACGACGACGCGGGCCTCCTCGTGCCGACCGAGGTCGTGCGCGGCGGCAGCGCCTGAGGAGCACGCCCGCGTCACGGCCTTGGCCCTCGGTCCGCAACGTCCACTCCGGACTGCGCCTCGACGGCCAACGGCGCCGTGCTGATCCTATGGACCTGCCACGGTGGCGCGAACCGGCGTAGGACGACGGCCTGACCACCAGCCTGGCCGCCCCGCTGCCGCAGCCGGGTCGTCGCTGCGGCAGCGGGTCCCGCGTCAGGCGCGGCGGCGGGCGAAGCGCTGGTTGGGACCCCCGCTGTAGGCGTATTGGGAGATGCGGGCGCCGTCGGCGGTGGAGTGTTCCCAGACGTCCATGGCCAGCCCGGACCGCCGGTTGACGAGGCTGATCACGTCACCGCCGTGGTCGACGACCCGCCAGTGCTGGTCGGTGGCGCCGGTGTCGGGCTGCTGGGTGACGTCGGAGCCGCTGCCGGCGGCCTGGAGGTACAGGCCGCTGTGGCGGGCCCTGATCCGGACGTGGCCGTCGGCGAGGTCGACGAACTCGAACTGCTGGTTGGGGCGGCCGTTGGTGGTCCACTGGACGAGCCGCGCGCCGTCGGCGGTGGAGGCCTCGTTGACGTCGGCGGCCTTGCCGCTGTGCTGGGCGGTGAGGGTGTAGGCGACCGGGCCGCCGGGCGTGTCGCCGAGTTGGGCTTCCCAGCGGGTGTTGGATCCGGAGGCATCGGCCGGGAGGCGGTCGCGGGCGGCGGTGTCGCCGTACATGGTCCAGCGGGCCCAGTCGACGACGGTCCTGGGGAAGCGCTGGTCGCTCCAGAAGCTGGTGTGGCTGCCGCCGACGAAGGTGAGGAACGCCTTGGGCCAGGTCAGCTCCGCGTACGCCTGCCGGGCCGAGGAGTACTGCGTGGTCGAGTCGCGGTCGCCGTGGACGAACAGGACCTTGGCGTTGACGGAGCCGGCGGGGTTGCCCATGTCCACGCAGGACTGCGGGTTGGCGGAGACGATGCGGCTGTCGGGCCAGGAGGTGAGCAGGCCGTGGGTGGTCATGCCGCCCAGCGAGTGGCCGGAGACCCCGACGCCGATGCCGGTGTCGATGTGCCCGGCGAGTGGTCCGCTGGTGTTGAGGGCGAGGGTGTTGGTGAGGATCTGCGAGACGTCCTTGGAGGTGTTGCCGTTGTTGACGTCGGCGAAGTTGTGGTTGAAGTGCGGGGCGGGGACGATGAACCCCGCCGAGGCCAGGGCCCGGATGATGAACAGGGAGTTCTGCGGGCTGCTGCTGTAGCCGTGGGTGAAGTTGTAGACCGGGAACACGCCGTTGGCGACGGGGGCGTCGGTGACCGGGGCGCCGCCGACGGTGCCGGTGGCGGCGGGGTAGTAGACGTAGGTGGTGCACGGGCGGCTGCCGCGGGTCCAGTTGTACCGGCGCACGCCCAGGGGATACGTGGTGGAGGGCGCGGGATCCGCGAACGCCTGCCCGACGCCGAGCAGGGACAGGCCGACGCCGACCGCTCCGGCCGCGCTCGCGCCGAGGAACGTCCGTCGTTGCATGGTCATGGCTGACTCCTTGGTGCAGATGGCACCTGACACGAGGACCGATGGGAGGTGCCGCGAGGGGAAGGCGGCAGGCGGCTGTGAACGTGCACAGTAGCGAGCCGTGTCACATATGTAAACACGTCAGGTGTGTTGGTATTGCTGGACATCAGCCTCCGAAAGTACTGTGCACGTTCCCAGTCGATCCGCCGTCCGGTGGAGCGTCACCGAGGCGAACGGCGGCTTCTCGTCGAACGTTCGACGAGAACTGCGACACGGGAGTGCCCGATCGGGCGTGGACCGATCAACGTCGGTCGGTCCGTCCTCCGTCCACAATGTCCCGGGTGGCGCAACCCGGGGCGGCGCAGGCGGTTCGTGACGTCTCGCGGTCGAGGTGGTCGCCGTTGCTGGACCGTTCGGGCGATGCCCGGACCGCGAGCGAAACTTTTTCGCCCGGGCTGTTGACACCGGGGTGGCGGCATTCGTAGCGTCGCGGTCGGACCGGTGTGCGACCACGACCTGGATAGCGCTTTCCACGGCGCGGCGTCCGGGTTGTCGGGCTATCTGTGCATACCGGTTCGTCGAGTGCTGACCTGTTTGTCCACTAGTGCGGATGGCGGACGTGCCGGAAAAGGCAATACGCCACTCCGTCGAATATTCGACGGTCCGCTCCCATACGAGATGCGGCCATTGACGGCGGTGGGAAATCGGCGCGACTATCGCACCGGAAATGTCCTCTCATCCCGGCGGCTCCGCCGCTGTGCCAACTCCAGGTGAAAGGCACGTACATGACATTGTCGTCATGCGGTGCGGTCGTGCGGTCCGTGCTGGTGGCCGCGGTCGCGGCGGTCGCGCTCGCACCGGTCGCGCCGTCGGCCCAGGCCGCCACCGTCGACACCGCGGCCACGTACGTGGTCGTCGCCCGCCACAGCGGCAAGGCGATGCAGGTCCAGTCCACGACGGACGGTGGCGCCGTGGTGCAGGCGACCAGGACCGACTCGTCCGCGCAGCAGTTCCAGTTCGTCGACTCCGGCGGCGGGTACTACCGGCTCAAGTCGCGCCACAGCGGCAAGGTGGTGGACATCGCCTCCGCGTCGACGGCCAACGGCGCCGAGGTGGTGCAGTGGACCGACCGCGACGCCGCCAACCAGCAGTTCGGCCTCGTGGACACCGACGGCGGCCACGTCCGGTTCGTCAACCGCAACAGCGGCAAGGCGCTGGACGTGTGGGAGCGCTCGACCGCCGACGGCGCGCGCGTCTCGCAGTACGACATCAACTCCGGCGCCAACCAGCAGTGGCAGCTCGTCCGCCTGGGCGGCGGCACGCCGGGTGGCACGGGCGCGCCGACCGACCCGAACGTCGAGTACTTCGGCCGGTGGAACACCGCCGACCCCACCGCGTACGTCTCGGAGTGGGCGGGCGCCTACGTGACCGTCGGGTTCACCGGGCGGACGGTGCAGCTCAAGCAGCGCAACGCGATCGACTTCTACGTCAGCATCGACGGCGGTCCGGACGTCTCCTACGTCAACCGCAGCGGCACGGTGAACCTCACGCCCACGCCGCTGGCGGCGGGCAACCACACGCTGCGGGTGTCCTACCGGCCGATCGCCGGCTCCTACCGGGGTGACGCGGTCTACCGGGGCATCCAGCTGGACGCGGGCGCGACGACGTTCGCCCCGCCCGTCCCCGCGAAGCTGATCGAGTTCGTCGGCGACTCCATCACCGTGGGCCAGCAGTCGTCCAAGCAGGCGCTGACCGCCTACGGCTGGCTGGTCGGCGAGCGCCTCGGCGCGGGCCACACCCAGATCGCGGTGGGCGGTGCGTGCCTGGTGTCGGCGGCCGACGGGTGCATCGGCATGAGCGACCGGTTCCTGCGCACCGGGCTGCAGGCCGACGCGTCGAACTGGGACTTCTCCCGGTACCGCGCCGACGCCGTGGTGATCAACCTGGGCACCAACGACGTCGGCCACAACGTCACCAAGGAGCAGTTCCAGAGCGCCTACGTGACCCTGATCCAGCGGGCGCGGCAGAAGTACCCGAACGCCACGGTCCTGGCGCTGCAGACCTTCCGGAAGCGCTTCATCCCCGAGACGCAGGCCGCCGTCGGCATCGTCAACGACCCGAAGGTGCGGTTCGTGGACACCACGGGCTGGATCGTGGAGGCCACCGACACCACGGACAACGTGCACCCGAACGACCAGGGCCACCGCAAGATCGCCGACCGGCTCGCGCCGATCCTGTCCTCCGCCCTCTCGACCGGCTGAGCCGCACCCCGGTCACCCCTGCCCGCTCCACGTCCGGGACCGCCTCCTGTCCCGGACGTGGAGCGGCCTCCGGCGCGCCCGCGCCCCACCCGCTCACCCGCGGTCGAACCGCAGCAAGGAGCACACCCATGCCCACCCTCACGACCGTCCTCCGCTCTGCGCTGGCCGTGACGCTCGCGTCGGGCGCGCTCACCGCCCTCGGCGCCGCGCCCGCGGGCGCCGCGCCGGCCAACTGCACCGGCACCGGACCGATCACCTGCCGCTACGACGTCGCGCCAGGGCACTACGACGTGACCGTGCGGCTGGGCAGTTCCTCCCGTGCGGCGAACACCGGCATCACCGCCGAGGCCCGCCGGCGGGTGCTCGCCGCCGTCGACACCGGCGTGGGCCAGTTCACCGACCGGGTCCTCACCGTCAACGTGCGCAATCCCGAAGGGCAGCCGACCGGTCAGGGTGGCACCGGCACGCCGGGGTTGACCCTGGTGTTCGACGGTCGCGCCCCCGCGGTCGAGGCCATCGCGGTCAAGCAGGTGAGGCCGCCGGCGTTGTTCCTGGTCGGCGACTCGACCGTGTGCGACCAGCCCGTCGCCCCCTACGCCGGCTGGGGCCAGGCGCTGCCCGCGCGCCTGCGCGAAGGCCTGTCGGTGGCGAACTACGCCGACTCCGGTGAGAGTTCGGGTTCGGTGCTGTCCAACCCGGCGCTGTTCCCCGCGGTGCGGTCGCAGACCCGGGCGGGCGACACGGTCGTGATCCAGGTCGGCCACAACGACAAGCAGACCTCGGCCACCGCGTTCCGCGACAACCTCACCCGCATGGTCCGCGACGTGCGCGCGGCGGGCGGCGCGCCCGTGCTGGTGACGCCGCCGGTCCGCAGGCTGTTCGACTCGTCCGGTCGGCTCACCGGCACCGCGCGCCACGTCAACGGGGTCGGCGTGAACCTGCCCAATGAGATGAAGACGGTCGCCCGCGCGCAAGGAGCGCCGCTGATCGACCTCACCTCGCTCTCCGCCACCCTGGTCGAACAACTCGGCGTCACCGCGTCCCAGAACCTCTTCCTGACCCGGGAAAAGGGCGACAACACCCATTTCTCGGAATTCGGCGCGGCCACCATGTCGAACCTGGTGCTGAACGAGGCCGTCCGGCTCGGCGTGATCCGCTCGACGCAGGTCCGCTGACGTCCCGAATTCCGTCGCAACGACATGGAGGATCAATGAGGATCTCGATGAGGAACAGGTGCCTCGCGGTCACGGCGGCGGTGTGCGCGGCGATGGCGGTCGTGGTCGCGCCGGCCCAGGCCGTGCCCGCTCCCGCCCCCTGCGCCGCGCCACAAGCCGCCGGCCCCGGGACCGCCGCCGCGCCGTTCAAGGTGTGGCTGGCCGGCGACTCGACCATGGCCAACGGCAGCAGCACGTGCCCGGTCGGCTGGGGCCGCGAGTTCGACCGGCTGTTCAACGACGACGTCACCGTCGTCAACAACGCCGTCGGCGGCCGGAGCATCCAGACCTGGCTGTACGAGTCGAACGTCAAGAGCACCATGGACTCCGCCGGCGAGTGCGTGGTCAGCCCGCGCACCTACGCCTCGCGCTGGGCCAACATGCTCTCGACCACCGGCATGCGGGCCGGCGACTGGCTGATCATCCAGTTCGGCATCAACGACGGCGACCGCAACTGCCCGCGCCACGTGGGCACCACCCGTTACCGCGAGCTGATGGCCACCATGGGTCGCGAAGCCAAGGCGCGCGGCGTGAAACCGATCTACGTCACACCCGTCTCGGCGATCCGCTGCTCCGGTTCGACCGCCGTGGCCACCCGCGGGTTCGTGAACGAGACCATCGCCCAGGGCCAGGCCGACCAGGTGCCGGTCATCGACCTGCACAAGCGCAGCATCGCGCTGTACAACACGCTGGGCCTGTGCCCCAACAACGGCGACTACAGCCAGGGCGCGGTCGGAGCCTTCTTCTGCAACGACCACACCCACTTCGAGGCCGCCGGAGCCGCCCGCATCGCGGAGACGGTCGCCAGGGCACTGCGCGAACAGGGCATCGGCCTCGCGTCCTCCCTGCGCTAGCCGGGAGCGCCCCCAGCTGCGACACCTGCCTGACCTCGTGAAAACGTTTACTCAACGTGACCACGAGGTCAGGCAGGTCTGTATGGCGGCAACTTCGGTCACCAGCGGCACTTCCGTCCTGAGGCGCTGTTGACAGCGGCGGGCGATCCTCTAAGCTGAGGCCAGAGGTGTAAACGTTTTCACCCTCGGTCAGCATCGACTGTGCACGTTCACAGTCCCCTCTGGCTCGTGACAGGGATCCGAGAGCTTCCTCGGCGCGTGACGCCACAAGGCATCCACGGAGGCACCCAAGATGACCCGAACACCACGCACTTCCTTGAAGCGGCGGGCGATGCTCGTCGCGGCACTGCTGTCCGTCTCCGCAGTGCTGCCGCAGGCGGTGGCGGCGGCGCAGGCCGCGCCCGTCGTCGACACCGCGGCGGCCGACCCCCACGGTCTCAAGACGACGGTCACCGACTACCGGACCCGTGTCCCGGCCAAGTACACCACCGACTCCTGGAAGCCCTTCGCCAAGGCGCTGACCACGGCGGAGGAGGTCGCGAAGAACCCCTCGGCGAGCGGGACGGAAGCCGCCGCGGCGAAGACGGCCCTGGTCGCCGCCGCGGGCGGCCTGGAGGCCGCGGACGAGGGCACGTTCCAGACCATCACGAACAACACGTTCTGGAACGACACGAGCGGCAACCCCATCTACTCGCAGGGCGGCGGGGTCTTCAAGTTCGGCGACACCTACTACTGGTACGGCGTGCACTACCTCGGCGCCGAGAGCTACCGGGCCAACCCGACGCGCAAGTACGACAACGAGGTCTCGTTCGTGTCGATCCCGGTGTACTCGTCCAGGGACCTCGTGAACTGGAAGTTCGAGAACCGGGTCGCCACGCGCTCCACCCCGATCAACAACGGCGCCACGCTCGGCCAGGCCGGGTGGGTCGGAAGGCTCGGCGTCTCCTATAACGAGAACACCGGCAAATACGTGCTCGCCACCCAGGTGTACGTCGGCGGCGGGCACGGGGTGCTGCTCCTGCAAGGCGACACCCCTACCGGCAACTTCACCTACGGCTACTTCCAGACCCAGATCGTCAACTCGCCGACCACCGGCACCGGTGACCAGACCGTGTTCACCGACGACGACGGCAAGGACTACCTGATCTTCTCCAACCGCGAAGGACGTTCCCGCGGCTTCGTGGCCAAGTTCCGGGAGTCCGACTCGCTGCGGATCGAGCCGGCCGTGGAGATCCGCCGCGGCGACGGCCGCGAGGGCAACGCCATGTTCAAGCTCGACGGCAAGTACTACCACGCCGCCTCGGCCCTGCACGGCTGGAACACCTCGGTCAACTACGTCAACGAGTCGACCAGCGGCACTGTCCAGGGTTCCTACTCGAGTGAGTTCGTCCTCCCCGGTACCGAGCTGGACTACAGCCACGTGACCCAGACCGGGTTCTTCGTCACCGTGAAGGGCAGCAAGCAGAACACGGTGATCTACGCGGGCGACCGCTGGGCCGACTTCGCCTGGAACGGCATCGGCTACAACCAGTGGGTGCCGATCACCAAGCCCGGCGCACGGCCCCAGTTCCACTCGGTGAGCCAGTGGCAGTTCAACGTCACGACGGGGGAGTGGCGAGTGGGACCGGACAACAACTTCGTCCTCAACCCCGACTTCCAGGCCGACCGCGTCACCGTCTCCACGCTGACCGGCTGGACCAACTTCCGCGAATCCGGACCGACCTCGTTCGTGACCAACGTGGCCGGCGCGAACGGGTCCCGCTTCGCGCTGCAGATCGGCGCGGGGCAGTCGTACGCCGGTGGTGTGCGGCAGCGGATCACCGTGCCGGCCGGCAACTACGAGATGTCCTTGTACGCCAAGACCTCCGGCTCGCTCAGCGCAGCGCAGCTGACCGTCACCGACGCCGCCGGCGCCTCGCGCACGCTCAACATCCCGGCCTCCAGCGGCTTCACCCGCCGTGAACTCGCGAACATCCCGCTGTCCGCGGGCGCCGCCACCGTCACCATCCGGGCCGCCAGTGGCAACGGCTACCTCGCCGTCGACCAGCTGGCGCTCGTCAGGGCTGATGGGACGACACCGGTAGGCCGGCGCTACGAGGCGGAGACCGCGCCGGCCGTGTGCCAGGGCACGATCGACTCGAACCAGGCCGGCTTTTCGGGCACCGGGTTCTGCAACGGCTACGCCGCGGTGGGTGCCTACGTCCGGTTCACCGTCGACGCCGTGCAGGCAGGTCCGGCGGCGCTGGCGGTCCGGTTCGCCAACGGTCACAGCACCGGCGCGCCCCGCCCGGCGAACCTGGTGGTGAACGGGTCCACGATCGGCACGGTGTCGTTCGAGTCCACCGGTTCCTGGACGACCTGGTCCACCAAGTCCCTCACCGCCTCGCTGAACGCGGGCAGCAACACCATCCGGCTGGAGCCGACCACCGCGGACGGCCTGGCCGACATCGACCGCCTCGACGTGGGAGTCCCGACCGCATGAGCAAGGATCCGAGAACCAAGCGCCCGGCCCGCGTCCTCGCCGGTCTGACGACCCTGTCCACCCTGGTGGCCGCGGGGCTGGTCGCGGGTGCCGCGCCGGCCGGTGCGATCTTCGGAACCGCGGACATCAAGCCGATCGAGAGCGACATCGCCGCCAAGCCGTGGTCCTCTGCGACGGCGGGCAGCGGCTCGTCGACCGCCGGACTGGCCATCGACGGCGACCCGACGACGGCCTGGCGCCCCGACCGCGGCGGCGCCCGGCAGTGGCTCACCGTCGACCTCGGTGGCGCCTACGACAACCTGCGCAAGGTCAAGGTGGTGTTCCCCGGGCGCGGCGCGGCCCACCGGTACGTCGTCGAGGCCTCATCGGACGGTCGCCGGTGGCAGGCGATCGCCGACCGGTCCCGAAACCGGGCCGTGTCGCGCGGCGAGGTGCACCTGTTCACCCGGCCGGGGACGCGGTTCGTCCGGCTCACGTTCACCGGTGCGTCCGGCCGCGCCGACGCCGGTGTCAGCGAGCTCCAGGTCCTCAACTACCTGCGTGACGACCTCGTCCTCGGCGCGGACCTGTCCTGGGTGGACGACCACCAGTCCCGGGAGTACTGGGTCGACCCCCTGGCCGCTGACCGGGGCGCCGGGCCGCACCAGTTGGACGTCGTCAAGGACCGCGGCATGCGGCACGCCCGGCTGCGGGTGTGGAACGAGCCGCGCAGCGAGAGCACCGGGCAGCCGACCGCGGTGCCGCGCCAGGGCCCGGAGCGCACGCTGACCTCGGCGCGGTGGATCAAGCAGCGCGGCCTGGGCCTCGGCATCGACTACCACTACGCGGACTCCTGGGCCGACCCGGCCAAGCAGCCGAAACCGCGCGCCTGGGCCGGGTTGGAGTTCGCAGACCTCAACCGGGCGGTGTACGACTTCACCGCCGATCACCTGCGCCGGCTGATCCGGCAGGGCACCACACCGGACAAGGTCGCGGTCGGCAACGAGGTCATCAACGGGTTCATGTACGGCAGCGAGGCGGCGCTCATCGGCACGACGGATCCGAAGTACTTCGTCGACCAGGCCGACCTCTACCAGTCCCAGCCCGGCGGCGGCCTGCTCTGGCGGTACTGGGGCTCGACCGACCAGGCCGAGCAGAAGCTCTACGACGAGGCGTGGGACCGGTTCACGACCCTGGCGGCCTCCGGGATCAAGGCCGTCCGCGACGCGTCGCCGAAGTCCGAGGTCGAGATCCACGTGATCGTCGGCAAGGACCGCCTCGCCAAGACCATGGAGTTCTGGCACCAGTTCCTCACCCGGGTGAAGGCCAAGGGCCAGGACCCCGATGTGCTGGCCATCTCGTACTACTCGGAGTGGCACGGCACGCCCGAGGCGCTGGACGTCAACCTGCACACCATGGCCACGACGCACCCCGGCTACAAGATCGACATCGCCGAGACCGCGTACCCCGCCTCGGGCGGTGACGGCTCGCCGATGCCCAACTCGCCGTTCCCCCGCACGATCCAGGGGCAGGCTGACGCCATCCAACGGGTGTTCCAGGCCGCCAACGACGTGGTCGACAACAAGGGCGCCGGGGTGCTGGTGTGGGAGCCGGCCGGCTTCCAGGCGATGTTCCGGGCCGTGCCCGGACTGCCGAACACGTGGGAGCCGCACGCGTCCATCGACGTCTTCAACGCCAGTCGCGCCGAGCACGTCCTCCAGGACACCGTCCACACCGCCACGACCGTCGGCGTCGCACCGAAGCTGCCCGCCTCCGTCCGCGTGCTCACCACCGCCACCGACAAGATCACCAGCACCCCCGTCCGCTGGCAACCGTTGCCGCCGGGCGCCACCGACGAACCGGGGGAGGTGACCGTCACCGGCACGACCGCCCACGGACCGGTCACGGCGGTCGTCGACGTCCTGCCACGACGCGGCGACCACGTGCCGGGCTCCTAACCGGCGGCCCCGTGGAAGCTCCCGGCTCCCAGCACGTCCAGCAGGGCCAACGCCTCCGCGTCACGCGATCCCGCCGGCGCGCTGTAGAGCACGAGGTGCTGGTCGCGGTCGGCGAGGGTGAGCGAGTCGCAGTCGACGGTGATCTCACCGACGACCGGGTGGCGGAAGGTCTTGGTGAGCACCGGCGCCGCCTGCACGTCGTGCCGCTCCCAGAGCCGGGCGAACTCCGGGGCGGCGTCGCGGAGCTCGGCGACGAGACCGGTCACGGCGGGGTCGGCCGGGTACCGGGCGAGGGTGGCCCGCAGCTCCATGACGACGTGCTGCCGGAACTCCGCGACGTCGGAGATCCCGTACAGCGTCGACCCGCCGTGGGCCGGGGCCGGGAACGCCCGGCGCGCCAGGTTGCGGTCCTGCGGTGCGAGGCGGGCGAAGTCCTCCATGAGGGCGGCCGCGAGGTCGTTCCACGCGAGCACTTCGAACGTCGCGGACACCACGAAGGCGGCGGTCCGCGGCAGCCGTTCCAGGAGCGCGAGGATGCTCGGGCGGACGTCGCGCCGGTGCCGCCCGGTCCGGCTCGGCGCGGTGCCTGCGAGGACGTGGAGGTGGTCGGACTCGGCGTCGGTGAGCCGCAGCGCGCCCGCGATCCCGGCGAGGACCTCGCCCGACGGACGCGGCGCACGGCCCTGCTCCAGCCGGACGTAGTACTCGGTGGAGATGTGCGCGAGGACGGCGACCTCCTCGCGGCGCAGCCCCGGTGTCCGGCGGCGCGGGCCCGAGGGGAGGCCGACGTCGTGCGGCCGGAGCCGCTCGCGACGGCTGCGGAGGAACGCCCCGAGTTCCTGCTTGTCCATACCCCGAGTCTGCCCGCGGCGCGGCGACGGATCCTGGTACAACCCGTCCCTGCCTCCGGTCGGGTAGCCGGCCGCACGCTGGTGTCATGACCAACGACAGCGCACCCGTCGGCCTGCTCACCGGCAAGGTCGTGCTCATCACCGGCGCCAGCCGCGGCATCGGGGAGGCCGCGGCCCGCCTCTTCGCCCACGAGGGCGCCTCCGTCGTGCTGGCCGCGCGCGGCGTCGACGCCCTCGAGCGAATCGCCACCGAGATCCGCGCGGACGGCGGCGTCGCCGAGGCCGTGGCGATGGACCTCGCCGATCGCGCGAGCATCCGCGCGGCCGTCGACCGCGTCGAGGAGCTGCACGGACGGCTCGACGGCGCGTTCAACAACGGCGCGACGATCCAGCGGCCCGGTCCGCTCGACACGACCAGCGACGAGGACGTCGAGGAGCAGTTCGCGGTGAACTTCCGGGCGCACTGGACCGCGATGACGGCCGAGGCCGCGCTGATGCGCCGCGGCGGCGGCGGCGGCGGAGCGATCGTCAACACGTCGAGCATCGGCAGTCGACGCGCGAACCCGGAGCTGCCCGCGTACGGCGCCATGAAGCGCGCGCTGAACAGCATCACCGAGTCGGCGGCGGTGACCTGGGGCCGTCAGGGCATCCGGGTCAACGGCATCACACCGGGCGGCACCGCGACGGAGATGATCGCCCAGTGGGAGGCGGCGACACCCGGCCTGGTCGAGCGCATCACCCCGACGATCCCGCTCGGGCGGATGGCGCAGCCCCGCGAGGTCGCCGAGGTGGCGGCGTGGCTGCTCAGCGACCGGGCGTCCATGGTGACCGGCGCGATCGTGCCGGTCGACGGCGGCGCGGGCGCCTGACCGGGTCGTCAGGTCCGGTCGTAGACGGTGACCGGGATGTCGTGGCTGGTGAGTTCGCTGACGACGAGTGGTTCGACGCGGTCCCAGCGGCCGCCGGCCAGGCCGGTGCCGATGCGGGGCAGGTGGACGCCGGCGGTGAGGCGGGCGGCGTGCGCGGCGAGCCCGCGCAGGCACTGGCGGACCGCGTCGTACCGGATGGGAGGCCCGGAGCTGCGGCTGGTCTTGAGGCCGTGCTGGCCGACCATGTTCGCCACCCAGAGGTCGGGCGCGACCTGGACGAGCCGGGTCGCGCCGAGCGCGAAGTCGTTGTGCGCCCGCTCGCGGTGCCAGCGGCGGTAGGCGGCTTCCGGCTCCGGCCAGCGCTTGGAGATCGCCAGGACGAAGCCCTTGCCCCACCCGCCCCGGTTGTTGCAGAGGTGGGCGATGATCTTGGGGCCTTTGGCCTGAGGGCTGGTCGCGTCGCCGGTCAGGTAGCGGATGCCCGTCATGGTCGGGACGATATCCGGGCGCACCGACAACGCCCCGACGGTTTTTCCCGCCGGCGTCGGGCGCATCCCCCGTCCAGGCGGCCCTCCGGCCGCTCTCAGGCGTGTCCGCCGGTCGCTCCCGGTGGCCGTGCCATGCTGGGAGCGGCAACGCATCCGGGGGTGGGCATGGCGTCGAAGCGCAGGGGCGGTGTCGCTCCGTACGTGGCGCTGCTGGTGGCCGTGATCATCTTCGTGCCCGCGGTCCGCGAGGTCGTCGCCGACCTGCTGGGGCCGTTGGTCGACCTGCTCAGGGACGCCAACCCGTTCGGCGGGTGACCGTCGCGGCGTCGGTGGCGCTGGGCCGTGGTGCCGGGCACGCGTTCGCCATGATCCGTTCCCAGTTGACCGAAATAGTTGCGGCCAATGGAGACGAACTATTTCACGCGTGATGTGACGCCCGTTACTTGACCTGCCCGATGTGCAGCGGTTTAACTGCGGGTCGCGATTCGCCTACCGGCCGGTAGGCGATCTTCGCGCTACCGATACGAGGCGGGCGCGCCCCATTCCCCGTTGTGTCCGACATTGTTGTCGTGATCGACATCGGGGTGCCGCCTGCCGCAATCCGGGGAGTCCGGCATGTCCCTGCCCCATCGCCATGAACGCGTCCGACACCGGCTTGCGCGCCGCGGCCGAGCCCGCATACTGCTACCGATCGTGGCCTGCGTCGCGACGGCGGCGCTGGTCGTGCCGTCCGGTCCGACCAGCGCCGCCGAGCAGCCGGTCGCGGGCGGAGGTGGCACCGTGCAGTCCTTCTGGCTGCACATGAACTCCACGCCCGTCTCCGACGAGGTGCTGGCCACCGAGGCGCGCCGACGCGCCTACATCGTGCTGAACGCCTGGGAAGGCGCGCTGATCCCCAAGCTGAAGGCGGCGAACCCGGCCGTCCAGGTGTTCGTCTACAAGGACTTGTCGTCGACGCGCTCGTACGCGTGCCGTGACGGGGTGGACGACGCGCAGTTGCCGACGGGCGTCGGGTATTGCCAGGCGGAAAAGGACCACCCCGAGTGGTTCCTGCTCGACCCGGGCGGTCGCCGGTTCGAGTACAGCGGCTATTCCGGCCACTGGCAGATGGATGTCGGCAACACCGCCTATCAAGACGCGTGGGCCACGAATGTGATCAATAGCAGCACCGCGTCCGGATTCGACGGCGTGTTCATGGACAACGCGTTGTTCCCCTGCGACGCCTACCACGACGGCGTGTGCCCGGCGAAGTACCCGACCGACGCGGCGTTGCAGGACGCGTACAAGTCGATGTTGGCGAACACCCGTGACGACTTCGTCGCCGCCGGGTTGAAGACGGTCGCGAACCTGTCCAACGCCCGGCTGCACGCGGGCGCCTGGGACGCCTACACCGAGCACCTCGACGGCGGTTTCGACGAGTGGTGGCTGGCGTTCGGCGACACCAACCTGCTCTCGGAGTACCCCGAGGGGTGGAGCAGGCAGGTCGCCGAGATCGCCTCGAACGAGGCCCGCGGCAAGATCACCTGGGTGCAGCCGCACCACACCGAGGGCGCGGACCGGGCGTACCGGTTCGCCCTGGCCAGCTACCTCATGGCCGCGGGCGACCTGGCCGCGATCGCGAGCATCGACCAGACCGACGGCTACGGCGACGCCTCGCCGTGGCGCGTCGAGTACGACTGGGACCTCGGCACGCCGTCCGGGGCCTACCGGTCCGTCGGCACGAACGTCTTCGTCCGCGACTTCACGTGCGGCACGGTCGTGGTCAACGCCAACAGCACAGACAGCCGCTCCGTCACGGTGCCCCTGGACGGCGGGCACGTCACCGAACGCGGCACGTCGGTCACCGAGGTCTCGCTGGCCGGCACGTCCGGCGCCGTCCTGCGCAAGGCCTGCTGACCGGATCGGCGGGGTGATCCGTCAGCTGGCGGGTCGAGCGGCGGGCGCCACCCCGGCGCACCGGGTCACCCCGACCGTTCGGGTCACCGGGCGAGAAGGTCATGGCGGACCCGTGCGCGCGGGCGTGGCGATCGGCGCCGCACTTCGGCGCAACCGACGATCGCCACGCCCGCCAGCAGCGGGAGGACCATGGCCCCCTCGACCGCCAGCGCGCACGTGAGCGCGATCCACAGCAGCAGTCTCATGAGGGAGAGGTTAGGGAGACGCCGGTCACACTCGCACCTGATTTGGGCAAGACTTGAGGTAAAGCCGCCCGTTCGTGCAGCCACCGCTCCCGGTCACGACGAGGCGACGAACCGACCGAACTGATCGTTTTGTCGGACCCCCTCGCTAACCTCCGCGCCACACCGTCGTGAACGACTCGCAGGAGGAACCGTGGGCTGGCTCGATGCCCAATCCGAAGAAGGGCACGCGTCCGGGTACCAGGTGCGGCTGGGGGAGAACGGACGCGTCCAGTGCCGCAACGGCAAGGGCAAGCTGCTGTCCTCGGTGCCCGCCTCGCTCAAGGACGACCCGAGGGTCGTCCAGCTGCGCCAGCTCGCCGAGTGGCTGTCCCGGCACCGCGCCGAGTGCCTGTCCACCGTGGACGGGTGGATGGTGCGCTCGCTGCCGGTGCCGGCGGCGCTGATCGCCGAGGTCTGGGCCGACGCCGCGTGGGCCGAGGCGTTGCGCGACCTCGTGGTCACGGCCGACGACGGCAGCGGCACGGAGACCGGGTTCCTGCGCGACGCCGACCCCGAGCGCGGGCTCGGCGTGGTCACCCTCGACGGCGACACGCGACGGCTGAAGCCCGAGGTGGTGGGCATACCGCACCCGGTGCTGCTGGAGGACTTGGAGGAGCTGCGCGAGTTCGGCGCGGAACTCGGCGTCGAGCAGCAGGTGCAGCAGCTGTTCCGGCAGACGCACGCCCGACCGGCCGGGTTGGCGGGCAAGACGTCGGTCGACGACTTCTCCGGCGGCCGGTTCGAGCAGCTCAACCACGCGCTGGGCCGGTGCCGCACGCTCGGCTACCCGGTGCGCGGCGGCGACGCGGTCTACTCCGCGTTCGAGGACGGCCGGGTCGTGGAGGCCCGCTACTGGCTCGGCTCGGACTACCCCGAGGGCGAGACGTGGACCGGCGAGCTGCACTGGGCGCTGGAGGACGGAACCACCCTGCCGCTCGCCGACGTCGGACCGGTCGCGTGGTCCGAGGGGATGCGCATGGCGGCGGCGATCCACGCCGGTCGCGTCGTGGAGGAAGCGGTGGTGGCCCAGTGAGCGCCCTGAGCCCGAAGGCCCTGATCTCGGCCGGCGCGGTGCTGCCCGGCACCGACGACGTCGGCGAGGACCGCGACACCATCACCGCCCGCCACTACGCCCACGAAGGCCTCGACGGCCGCGTCGTGGTGCGGCTGGTGCCCGCCGTCCTCGGCCGCGCCGAAGACCTGACCTGCGAGTACCTCGGGTTCGACGCGCCCGCCCGGGTCGCCGACGTCGGCACCGGCAAGCGCGTCGCGCTCGGCTTCCCCGCCTGGGCCCTGGTGCACGACCCGGCCAACGGCCACCACGCGCTCAACCTGGTCAAGGACGTCGAACGGCTGGCCCGCACGGCCAAGTCGCGCGCCGGCGCGGCGAAGGACGGGTTCACCGCGCTGGGCGCCATGCTCGGCCGGTCGGCGCCGCACTTCCTGCCCACGTTCTACGAGCAGGCCGGGCGGATCTTCCTCCAGCACGGCAACACCAGCTACGCGGCGAGCATGTTCGGCAAGGCCCGCGAGGCGGAGGAGGTGCACGACCTGGCGGTCGACCCCGAGCGCACGCGCGAGGTGTTCCTGGAGTTCGCGTTCGCCGGCGCGTTGACCGCCAAGGCGTTGTCCGCGCACGCCAAGGGCCTGGCCCGCAAGCACGACCCGGACGCGGCCTACGAGCTGTTCTTCACGCTGTGCGTGGAGCGCACGCGGGGCGGCCTGCCGCCGTACACGGGGATGCCGGAGGACCTGCGGCGGCTGGCCAAGGCCGCCAAGCGCGACCTCGTCGCCGAGGACCAGCGGCTGCTGCGCGCGATCCTGGACGGTTCCGCGATCAGCCGCGCGGGCGGCGCGTTCTGGAAGTCCTACCGGGCCTCGCTGGTGGCGTTGGCCACGGACGACGCGGAGGTGCGCGGCCGGCTGCTGTCGTTCGTGCCCGACTCCGCGACCGTGCTCGACCTGTGGCTGGACATCCTGACCTCCTGCGGCGCGACCCGCGCGCTGATCGGACCGGACGAGGTCGAGGCGAATCCGGCCGAGTGGCTGTCGTCGGTCCTGGCGGTCCGCTCGTCGGGGTGGCGCGCCACCGGGCGGTCGGTGAAGCTGCTGGAGCTCCTCGAGGCGATGGCGGGCCGGCTCGTGGCCGACGGCGTGCCGGTCCGCGCGCTGCGGTACTACCGCCAGGGCGACCTCGACGTGCTGGACCTGCTGGTGTCGCACGACGTCCCGATCGCACCCGGCAGCCAGACCGACGTGCAGCTGGACGTCACCGGGTGGCTGGCCGACGACGAGCCCGGCCGCCGCGACCTCGCCGCGCTGGCCGCGTCCGAGCGGTTCGGCGGCGCGCTCGGCCACGGGCTCGTCGCACACGCCCGATCGCACGTCCGCTCGGACGTCGTCGCCCTGGACGTGCTCACGGCCGCGATGGCGGTGCCTGGTCTGCGCAGCGCGCTGGCCGCGTGGATCAGCGGGCGGGTCGAGCGCGTCGCCGTCACCGGCCTGCCCGACCTCCGCGCCCACCTCGACACGCTGGCCGTCGTGCGGCTGCCCGAGGCGTACGTGGACGTGCCCGAGGCGGCCGAGTCGCTCGCCGGGACCGACGTGGCCGCCGCCCTGCACCGGACGTTGCGCGGAGGCGTGCTGGACGAGCTGGGGTGGCCCGCCCTGGAGGAGGCCGTCGCGCGCCTGGCCGCGGCCGGGATGCCCAAGGACAGCGGCGTGGTGGTGTGCGGCGAGGGGTGGCCCGCGCTCGTGCTGCGCCGCGGCGAGACCTTCGTCGTGGTCGGCCCGGAGGGCGTGCTCGCCGAGCACGTCTCCCGCATCCCGGCCGACGCCCGGCACCGCTGGGGGTTCGCGCCGGCCGCGTCGTGGTTCGACGGCGTGCTGCTCGTGCGCTGGCAGGGCCCGGACGGCGAGCTGGCGTACTGGAGCGACGCGCCGGACCACGTCTTCGCGATGGGCGAGGGCCGGAGCTACCACCGCAACGACCCGGCCAGGGCGTCCATCGCGCTGCCCGGCGGCGGCCGGTTCGCCGGTGGGCGGGTCGCGCACCCCGGCGACACGGTCGTGTCGACGCTGTCGGAGGCGCACGGCGACGGCACCACCCTGTGGACCGGCTCCTACTACGACCGCGGGTGGCGCTGGTTCGAGGTCGACCCGGCCACCGGCCAGCGCGGTCGGGCGAGCATGCCCCGGTTCATCGAGGACTTCGCCGCCGACGGCACGTCGCTCGAACTCGCCGAGTGCGACTTGAGGCCCGCCGTCCCCGCGACGGAGGGCAGCCCGCTCGGCGCGGCCGACGGCCTGCACGGGTGGCGCGTGCGCCGCGAGGCGGACGGTTCGTACGTCGGCGAGGGCGTGGACGGCCGCCGCGTCCGGGTGGTCGGCGGCGCCCGCCCGAAGGGCGTCCTGCGGTTGCCCGGCGGCGCGGAGCTCACGTTGGCGACGGGCAACCAGGCCATGGCGGTGCTCGACGCCGAGGGCGTCAGGCTGGCGACGGTGTCGGAAGCCGCGCAGCACCCGGTGTACGCGACCGGCACGCCGTTCGTGCCGCCGTTGGACTGGTGGCACCTGCTGCGGCCGCGCGACGAGGCCGGTTCCGCCGCGCTGCGCGGCGTGAGCAGGGAAGCCGTGGACCGGATGCTCGCCGCCGCGCGCGAGGAAGGGCCGGACAGGCGCACGGTCCGCGAGCGGCTGACGGCACTGGTCGAGGGCGAACGCGGCGGGCTCGCCGGTGTCGTCGCCGCCGAGCTGCCCGGCCTCACGCACCCCGCGCTGATCTCCGGCGTGGTCGACCTGGTCCGCGGCGCGGCCGAGGTGGAGCGCTCCTACCGGCGCTACGGCGAGATCGCCGAGGCGGCCCGCGCGGTCGACCCGGTCCTCGCGCCCACCGGGCCCGTCGTGTCCGAGGACGAGGTCAACGCCGCGCTCCACTGGTTCGGCGGCTACCGCTCCTACAACTCGCGCGGCCTGGTGCCGACCGGGCTGCCCGCGTTGACCGCCGCGCTCGCCGAGGCGGTCGCGCGGCCCGAGGCACGCGCCCTGCCGGTGTCGAACGCGGCCCGCTGGTTCGACGCCCTGCCGCACCTGGCCGCGCTGGCGCACCGCGCCGCGTCACCGCTCACCCCGGACGACCAGCGGGCCGCGCTGGCGCTCGTGCTGCGGTGCGTCGCGGACGCCGGACTGGCCGACGGCGCCGGGCACTGGCGGACCCTCGGCGTGGTCGTGGACAAGGGCCAGGCCGCGGTGAAGGACCGGGTCGTGCCGGTGCGCGACGGGTTCATCGCCCTGTTCGAGACCCAGTGGCGCAACGGTCCGGGCAGCCGGTTCGACGGCCTGCAGTTCAGCCGCACGCCCGGTGCGTTCGACCTGCCGAAGGACTGGCACGTCGAGTCGGCCGCGGAGGTGCGCACGTCGTTCGGGCCCGAGCGGGTGGCCCGGTTCCTCGACGTGCTCGCCGAGCGCGGTCCCGCGCCGTGGTTCCCCGAGGCGGTGCCCGCGCTGATGGAGCTCACCGGCCTGGGCACGGCCGAGGCGACGTACCTGCTGGCCGGGCTGCCCGGCGTCGGCCGGTGGGACGCGAACTTCCTGTCCACCGCCGAGCGACGCCTGCTCAACCTGTCCACGGGCGCCGCGAAGGTGGCCAAGGACCGGTTCCACCGGCTGCACGACGGCCTGCGGCTCGAACTGGTCGCCGCCGCCGTGCCCGCCGACCCGGCCGCCCTGTGGACGAGCGGCCCGGACGTGGCCGCGGTCGCCGAGGTGTGGACCGCCGCGCACGGGCGGCGGACGCCGGTGCCCGACGACGTGCTCGTCGACGCGGCGAAGCTGCTGAACCTGCGGGACGTCGGCGAGTACGTGGCCGGCGTGGTCAACCCGGACCTCACGACGTGGCTCACCGTGGACGCCGAGCTGACGTTCACCGGTGACGGGCTGGAGGCCCGCCGGCCGGAGGGGTTCGACCGCGCGGCGCTGTGGTCGGTGCCGCAGGTGCTGGCGTGGCTGGCGCACCGGCTCCCGGCCGGCTCGCCGCTGCGCGCCCGGCTGCCGGAGGCGTTGGCGCTGGCCCGGCAGCGGGTCGCGCACCAGGGCTTCGCCATCGACCTCGGCCGGTGGGTCTCGCTGGACCGGCTGTGCGCGTTGCTCGGCGTCGACGTGCCCACCGAGGCGGGCCTCTACCAGTACCAGGGCTGGCTGGAGCTGGTACCCGCGGGCGAGGAGTACTGCCGGCTCGCGGCCAGGCCCGGTCTCGTCGGACCGGCCGAGCGGGACCTGTTCGTCGCGGTCGCGGAACTGGCCGGCGGGCAGGACGCGCTGCGGGTGCTGGACCGGCTGGCCGACGACCGGCTCACCGCCCTGTGCGCGGTCCCGACGCCCGAGGGCGTCGACCCGGCCGCCTACCACCAGGACCCGATGGTGTCCGTGCCCGCGCTGGTGGCGGAGGTCGCCACGCGGTTCGGGCTGACCGAGGACGCGGCGGCGCTGTACCTGCAACTGCTCGCCCTGCCCGACCCGACCGACGCGAACGTGGCCCGGTGGACCGGCTGGAAACCCGCCCGGCTGCGCAAGGCGCGCGCCGCGCTCGCCGAGACCGACCTGGTGCTCACCGCGAAGCGGGCCAGGGCCGGGCGTTCGCTGTTCCTGCCCGGCGGGTGGCTGGCCCTGGCCGCGCCGCACCTGCCGCTGGAGCGGTGGAAGACCCCGATGTTCGAGTACGCCCAGGGTCAACCCGGCGTCATCGTGCCGCTGGAACCCGTCGCCGACCTGTTCGCCCGCGCCTGGCAACGGGTGCTCGACGGCGACGCACCCGCCTACGAAGAGCTCAAGACCGGAGGACGCAGGTGACCGCACCCAGGCAGGTCGAACCCGCCGAGGACGCCTTCCGCGAGGAGTTGGCGTTCCTCGCGGCCTACGACAGCGGACCCCGTCCGCCGGGGTGGCGGCTCACCCCGCGCGCCGTCGTGACGTTCGTGATGGGCAGCGGCGACCCACTGGCGCTGCCCAAGGGCGTGTCGGTGGACGGCGTGCCGAACCGGCTGGTCATCGGCACCAAGTTCGTCGGCGAACGGGCGCTGGTCGAACGGGCCGTGGTGACGCTGGCGGGCGAGCGCGGCCTGCTGCTGGTCGGCGAACCCGGCACGGCCAAGTCGATGCTGTCCGAACTGCTGGCCGCCGCCGTGTCCGGCAGCAGCCAGCTCGTCGTGCAGGGCACCGCGGGCACCACCGAGGACCAGTTGCGCTACGGCTGGAACTACGCGCTGCTGCTCGCCGAAGGGCCGAGCCCTCGCGCGCTGGTGCCGTCACCGGTGCTCGCCGCGATGCGCGGCGGTGGCGTGGTGCGCGTCGAAGAAGTCACCCGGTGCCTGCCGGAGGTGCAGGACGCGCTGGTGTCGATCCTGTCCGACCGGCGCATCGCGGTGCCCGAGCTGTCCGGCACGGACGGCGCGACCGTGCACGCCGCGCCCGGCTTCACGGTGATCGCCACGGCGAACCTCCGCGACCGCGGCGTGTCGGAGATGTCGGCGGCGTTGAAGCGGCGGTTCAACTTCGAGAACGTCGGGCCCATCGGCGACCTCTCGGCCGAGACGGCGCTGGTGCGCCGTCAGGCCACGGCCGCGCTGGAACGGGTGAGCGCGCCGTTCGCCGTGGACGACGTGGTGCTGGAGGTGCTGGTCACCGCGTTCCGCGACCTGCGCAACGGCGTGTCGGAGGAGGGTTGGGCGGTCGAGCGGCCGTCCACGGTGATGAGCACGGCGGAGGCGGTGTCGGTCGCCACGTCGTTGGGGCTGGCCGGCGCGTACTTCCCCGGCGACCGCGATCCGCTGTCGTTGCTGCCCGGCCACCTGCTCGGTGTGGTCCGCAAGGACGACCCGAGCGACGCGGCCCGGCTGCTCGGCTACTGGGACGGCGCGGTGCGGCGGCGGGCCGAGTCCGGCGCGCGCACGTGGCGACGGCTGTGGGAGCTCCGTGACGTCCTCGATGCGTGAGCTGGCCGACCACCGGCACCCTTACCTGATCGGGGTGCGGCACCACTCGCCCGCGTTGGCGGCGGTGGTGCCCGCCCTGCTGGAGGCGTTCGCGCCCGAGGTGCTGCTGGTCGAACTGCCGGAGGAGCTGGGGGAGTGGCTGCCGCACCTGGCCGATCCCGACCTCGTCGCGCCGGTCGCGCTGTCCGGCGCCTCGCCGGACGGCGGCCTGGCGTTCTACCCGTTCGCGGACTTCTCCCCGGAGCTGGCCGCGATCCGCTGGGCGCACCGCAACGGCGTGGAGGTCCGGCCGTGCGACCTGCCGCTCGCGCTGCGCGGTGACGGGCACCGGCCGCAGGAGCGTGGCCCGTCGCCGCTGACCGATGCGTTGCGCGGTGCGACGACCGGCCGTGACGGCGACGACCTGTGGGACCGGCTGGTGGAGGCCGCCGCGCCCGGCCAGACGCCGGAGGCGGTGCGGCGGGCGGCGTTGCTGGTCGGCTGGGCGTTGCGCGAGGACGCGGCGGCCACCGGCGTGGACCCGTACGACCTGCGCCGGGAGGCGTGGATGCGGCGGGCCGTGCAAGGCGTGGACGGACGGCGGTGCGCGGCGGTGATCGGGTCGTTCCACGCGGCGGCGTTGCTGGACGGGCCGGTGGACACCTCGGTCCCGGTCGCCGGCGACGTGGTCACGTCGTTGGTGCCGTACGGGTTCGCGTTGCTGGACGAGCGTTCGGGCTACCCCGCGGGCATTCGCGATCCCGAGTGGCAGCAGGCCGTGCTGGAGGCGGCGGGTGATCCGGAGGCGGTGGAGGCCGCCGCCGCGTCGCTGATCGTGCGGATCTGCGCGCGGGTGCGGGAGCTCGGCCACCCGGCCGGTCCCGCCGAGGCGCGCGAGGCGTTGCGGCTGGCGGTCGACCTGGCCCGGCTGCGCGGCCTGCCCGCGCCCGGTCGCGGTGAGCTGGTGGAGGCGGTGCAGACCGTGCTGACCCACGCCGAGCCGCTGGGGCGGGGACGGGTCGTGGCCCGGGCCGCCGGTGACGTGCTGGTGGGGCACCGGACCGGGGTGCTCGCGCCCGGCACGCCCCGGTCGGGTCTGGCGCCGGCCGTGGAGGCGCTGGTCGCGTCGCTGCGGCTGCCCGGTCCGGACTCGCGCGAGGCGGTGTCGTTGCGGCTGGACCCGTTGAGGTCGGACCTGGACGCGCGGCGCGAGGTGGCGTTGCGGCGGCTGGCCGTGCTCGGCGTGACCTACGGCGAGGAGACCGAGACCACCGGCGTCGGCGGCGGTGAAGCCCTGACCACCCGGTGGACGGTGGCGTGGACCCCGGCGACCGCGGCGACGTTGCCGGTGGCCGGGTTGTGGGGCGCGACGTTGGAGTTGGCCGCGTTCGGGCGGTTGCGGGCCCGTCGCGCCGAACGCGAACAACGCGGCGGGCACACACCTGCCGCCGTGTTGGGCGACCTCCTCGACGCGGCGCTGTGCGGGTTGCCCGGGATGGTCGACACCCTGCTGGCCGACGCGGCGACCGTGCTGCCGTCGTCGGCGACGTTGCGGGAGCTGTTGGCGGGGCTGGACCTGCTCGACCGGTTGCGCGCCGGTCACGTGCCCGGGACGCCCGGCGACGTCCTGGACGCGCACCCGTTGCTGGCGCTGGAACTGGAGACGGCGGCCGTGGCCCAGCTCGAAGGGCTCGCCGGGTCGGAGGACGTCGCCGACGCGCGGGCGTTGGTGGAGCTGGGTCAGCGGCCGGGGGTGCACGGGCTGCGGCTCGAAGCGTGCCTGCGGGCGTTGGCCGACTCGGCGACGCCGCTGATCGCCGGTGCGGCCGGTGCGGCCCGGGTCCTGCTCGGTCTGGTGCCCGCGTCGGTGTTGGGTGAGCGGGTCGCGTCCTGGGTGGACGGTGCGAGCACGCCGGAGCGCAGGGGTGTGCTGCGGCTGGGGCTCACCGGGGTGCTCGCGGCGGCCGGGCCGTTGTTGGAGACGCCGGACGCGCTGTCGCCGTTGCTGGACCGGGTGGAGGGGTTGGGGGACCGGGACTTCCTCGACCGGCTGCCCGCCCTGCGAGGGGCGTTCACGTCGGTCGGGCCGGCCGCGCGGGCCCGGGTGCTGGCGGTGGTGGAGGAGCGGACCGGTGAACGGGTCGACGCGGTCGGCGCGCCTGATCCGGAACTGCTGGCGGTGTGGTTGGACGCCGAGCACGCGGCCGTGGACGCCTTGCGGGCGCACGGTTTGCTGCCCGACCGGGGTCGACCGGCCCACGCCTCGGCGGGCGGAGCGGTCGACTCGGCAGCCGGGACTGGAACGCCGGCGGGTGGTGGCGGCCGTGCGGCCGGTGCGCCCGGGTCCCCGATCGGCGCGGCCGGCCTGGCTGAGTCGACCCCCGAGGTGTCCGGCGGTGCTTCGGCGAGCAAGGTGGCCGGCGGTGAATTGGCGACCGCAGTGACAAATGGCGGGGTGTCGGCGACCGCAGTGACAAGCGGCGGGGCGTCGGCTGAGCTGTCCCACGCCGGCGAGCTGCCCGCCGGGGTCCGGTGGCGGTTGGTGCTCGGGTCGAACGGCGAACGGCCGGCGGGTGCGGGCAGGTACGCGGCCGCGTTGGACGAGCTGTACGGGCGTGACCGGGGCGAGGGGGCGGCGCGCGGCGAACTCGGCGCCGACCGCGCCAGCCCGTTCCCCGACGTGCGCGAGTGGTCGGAGGAGTTGCGCGACCTGTTCGGCGAGCACGTCCGCGAAGAAGTCCTGGCGGCGGCGGCGGAAGGTGGGCGGTTGGAAGCGGCGCTGGAGATCGACCCCGGCTCCGTGCGGCCGTCGGTCGACCTGCTGCGCAACGTGCTGTCGTTGGCGGGCGGGTTGTCGGAGTCGGCGCTGGCGCGGCTGCGGCCGTTGGTGGCAAGGCTCGTGCGCGAGCTGACCGAGCAACTCGCCAACCGCGTGCGGCCCGCGTTGACCGGGATCCAGCTGCCGACGCCGACCCGTCGGCCCGGCGGCCGGCTGGACCTGCCGCGCACCCTGCGCGCCAACCTCGCGACCGCGCGCCGCGGGGCCGACGGCCGCGTGGTGGTCGTGCCGGAACACCCGGTGTTCCGCACCCGCGGGCGCAAGGCGAACGACTGGCGGCTGGTGCTGGTGGTGGACGTGTCCGGCTCGATGGAGGCCTCCACGGTGTGGTCGGCGCTGACCGCCTCCGTCTTCGCCGGGGTGTCCGCGCTGTCGACGCACTTCCTGGCGTTCTCAACCGAGGTCGTCGACCTGACCGACCGGGTGGCCGACCCGTTGTCGTTGCTGCTGGAGGTGCGGGTGGGCGGCGGCACGCACATCGCGGGCGCGTTGCGCCACGCCCGTTCCCTCGTGACCGTGCCGGAGAGGACGATGGTGGTACTGGTCAGCGATTTCGAGGAGGGCGGTCCGGTCGGGCCGCTCGTCGCGCAGGTCCGGGAGCTGGTCACCTCGGGGGTGACGGTGCTCGGCTGCGCGAGCCTCGACGACCGCGGCGTCGCCCGCTACTCCACGTCGGTGGCGGGCGCGCTGGTCGCGGCGGGCATGCCGGTCGCCGCGCTCAGCCCGCGTGAGCTGGCCCGCTGGGTGGGGGAGAAGGTGCGCGGATGAGCGTGCCCCCGGTGTTCCCGGCGGTGGTGGCCGACGTGCTCGACGCCCTGCCGCCCCGCCTGCGCAAGCGGGTCGACGCGTCGCTCGGGCGCGTGGCCGAGTGGACGGTGACCGCGGACGCCGACACGGCCCGTGCCGAGCTGGACGCCGAGACCGCGCTCACCTGGACGTTGCGCCAAGGCGTCCTCACGACGGCCGACGACCTGGTGTGCAGCTGCCTGCTCGCGCCGAAGTGCCTGCACCGGGGCGTCGCCGTGGCCGCGGCCGAGGTCGCCGCGGGCGTCGACGAGCCGGCCGAGGTCGCGGAAGGCGTCCAGGTGCCGGCCGAGGTCCCCGACGAGCCCGTTCCCGACACGACGTCCGACGACGAACGTGCGGCGGCGAGCGCGCTCTGGGCGGCGTGCGGGACGGTGCTCCGCGCCGGGGCCACGGGCAGCGGTGCCGTGGTCCGCGCCGAACTGCTGCGCGCCGTCCACGTCGCCCGCGTCGCGGGCCTGCACCGCGCCGCCGCGAACGGCCTGCGCATCGCCTCCGCGCTGGCCGCCGCACGCGCCGGCGACTCGTCGTTCGACCGCGAGGCGCTGACCGCCGAACTGGTCGAGCTGATGCTGCTCTGCCACGACCTGCGCACGGGCACCGGCCACGCGGCCGAGCTGCGCGGCACCGCCCGGCGCGAGTACCGCCCGATCGGCTCCCTGCGCCTGTACGGCCTGTGCACCGAGGTGGTCGTCGCCGCGTCCGGCTACGCCGGGGTGGTCACGCACCTGGTGGACGACGGCGGCGTGCTGTGGACCGTGCCGGCGATCATGCCGGGCGGCGCGGAACGGGTCGCCGCCGCCGCGAGCGGACCGGTGGCGATCGGCGAGTCCGGCCTCAGCCAGCGCCAACTGGGCCGTGCGGGCCTGCTGCTCTCCGGCGGCACGGCGTCGGCCGACCACCGGCTCGGCGCGGGCAAGGCCGTCCGCGCGGTGGCCGCGTCCGCCGCGTCCTGGGACGAGCCGCCGTTGGCCGGCCTGTGGGCGCAACCGCTGCCGGACCAGGTGACCCGCGCGTTCCAGGCCCACGCCAGACCCGAGTCCCACCGACCGGCCGGCGCGGACCTGCTGTTCGTGGCCGGAACCGTGCTCGGCGCGGCCGGCGACGCGCTGCGGCTTGGCACCGACGAGGCCCACGTCGACCTCGTCGGAGACGGCGACCGGGCGCGCGAGAACCTGCGGGTCCTCGCGAACGCGCCCGGCCTCCGGCTCCGCGCCGTGGCACGCCTGCTGCCCGACCGCCCCGGCACGGCCGTCGCGTTGGCCGTCACCGGGGACCTCGACCTGCCCGCGGACCTGCGCCACCACGTCGACCTCGGCCTGGACCGGCTCCAGCGCTCCCACGTCGCCGGCGACGGCACCCGCGAACTCCCGGCACGGCCGGAGCCCGCCGAACGCGTGCCGCGTCCCGCGCGCCCGCTGGAGAACGTGCTGCACCGCATCGCGCTCGGTGGACGTGCCGTGGCGGCCGTCGCCTCGGCCGGGCGCGAGGTGACCGCCCTGACCCGCAACGGCCTCACCACCACCGCCGATCTGCTGGCCGGCCTGGCCGACGCCTCGCGCGACCGCGGCCGGGACGCGTTCGGCCGGGTGGTCCGCGACGAGGGCGACGACTTCCCGATGGCCTGGCTGCGCGCCGGCCTGCACGTCCGCGAGTTCACCCGGGCCGCCGCCCGGCGCGCCTGGCTGACCGAGGTGGGGTCGAAATGAGGTGACCTGACCAGTCGATCATCCTTATCCTGCGGCGATGTCGAAGCCATCCACCGGCCCGCTGTGCACGCGGGAGTCGATCGGCACCCAGCTCCGGGCGGCCGGCCTGCGCCGGGGTGGCACCGTCCTCGTGCACTCCTCGCTGAGTTCCCTCGGCTGGGTCTGCGGCGGTGGCACCACCGTGGTGTCGGCGCTGCTCGACGTGCTCGGCGAGGCCGGGACGCTGGTGACGCCCGCGCAGTCCGCCGACAACTCCGACCCGGCCGGCTGGCGGAACCCGCCCGTGCCCGAGTCGTGGTGGCCCGAGATCCGGGCGTCGATGCCGCCCTACGACCCGCGCACGACACCCTCGACGGGCGTCGGCGTGATCCCCGAGGCCGTGCGGAACCGGCCGGGAGCGGTCCGCAGCGCCCACCCGCAGACCTCGTTCGCCGCCATCGGCGCCCGGGCGGCCGAGGTCGTGGCCGAGCACGCCCTCGACAGCCGGCTCGGCGAACGCAGCCCGCTCGCGCGGTTGGAGGCGATGGACGCGCGGGTCCTGCTCCTGGGCGTCGGCTTCGACTCCTGCACGGCCTTCCACCTGGCCGAGTACCGGCTGCCGACACCGCCGGAGGCCGACAACTCGTTCGCGATCAGCACCCCGCACGGCCGCTCCTGGACGACCGTGCGCGACGTCGTCCTCGACGACGGCGACTTCGCGGAGCTGGGCGCGGCCTTCGCCGCCGCCCACCCGGTCGGGCTCGGCCGGGTGGGCGGCGCCGTCACCAGGCTGTTCCCGCTGGCGGACGCCGTCGCTCACGCCGAGGTCTGGCTGGCCGCGCGCCGTGGGCGAAATGACGTTGAGGACGCGGCGGCGCCGTGACTAGTGTGCTCGGGGTGACCAGCCCCGAGTCGGACAGAGCGGAGCCGCCGATCGCCGGCGGCGAGCCGTCCGACCGGTGAACGACCGGTCCTGATCGCGATCGCCCGTCGGCGGTCGGCACGCGCACGCACCTGACCGCGCACGCCGACCTCGGAGTCGATCCCCTTGCCTGTGTTCGTCTACGTCCTCGGCCTTGCCGTGTTCGCGCAAGGCACCTCGGAATTCATGCTGTCCGGCCTCGTCCCGGGCATCGCCGCCGACCTGTCCGTCCCGGTGGGCGCGGCGGCGAGCCTCACCTCCGCCTACGCCATCGGGATGATCATCGGCGCGCCGGTGATGGCCGCGCTGAGCGCGCGGTGGCCACGTCGTCGCGCGTTGGCGGGTTTCCTGGCCGCGTTCGTCGTCGTGCACGTGCTCGGCGCGGTCACGACGGACTTCGCCGTCCTCTTCGGAACCCGGATCGTCGCCGCGATCGTGAACGCCGGGTTCCTCGCCGTCGCGATGTCCGTCGCGACCGCGCTCGTGCGCCCGACCGAGCACGGCCGGGCGACCGCCGTCCTGTTGTCGGGCATCACGTTGTCGTGCGTGGCGGGCGTGCCGGCGGGCGCCCTGCTGGGCGACTGGGCCGGGTGGCGCTCGGCGTTCTGGGCGGTCGCCGCGCTGTGCCTGCCCGCGTTGGCGTTCGTGTTCCGGTCCGCGCCCGCCGATGCGGCCGATCGTCGTGACGTGTCGGTGCGGGAGGAAGCCGGGGCGTTGAGGTCACGGCGGTTGCAGCGCGCACTGGTGCTCGCGGTGCTCGTCAACGGGGCCACGTTCGCGACCTTCGCGTACCTCGCCGTCATCGCCACCGACGTCGCCGGCCTGCCTGCCGGCGCGGTCCCCGTGCTGCTGGCGGCGTTCGGCGTCGGCGCGTTCACCGGGGTGACGGTGGCCGGCCGGCTCGGTGACGTGCGGCTCTGGCCGGCGTTGTGCGCCCTGCCGGTCGGGTGGGCGGCGCTGGCCGTGACCGGCGCCCACCCGGCGGCGCTGCACGCCTTGGCGGTGGTGCAGGGCGCGTTGTCGTTCGGCGTCGGATCGGCGCTGGTCGGGCGCGTGATGCGGATCGCGTCCGACGCGCCCTCGCTCAGCGGAGCGTTCGCCACCGTCGCGTTGAACGTCGGCGCGTTCCTGGGTCCGCTGTCGGCCGCCGTCGCGACCCGGACCGCCGCCGACTACCGCGCCGCGCCGTGGGTCAGCGCGGTCCTGGCCGCCGGCGCCATCGTCGTCATCGGTGTCCGTAGGCGAGGTTCGTCCCGCCCGCCGCGCGTTCCGCGGTGATCACGGTGTCGCCGACGAGCAACGCGCGGTCGTCCACCAACGGCGTGCCGTCCTCGCCCCGGCTGAGCCGGCTGCTCAACAGGGCCGGCGAACCGGGCTCGCGCCGGAGCACCCGGGCCTGCTCGGCCGTCAGCGCCACCGCCTGGATCGTCTCGCTGGCCTGCCGCACCGGCCGCCCCGACTCCTCGAGGAGCCGGTACAGCGACTGGTGGCGCAGGGTCTCCACGTCGACGGACCCGGCCGGCAGGTAGGACGTCTGGAGCAACAGCGGGACGGACACGCCGGGGGAGGGTCGGGTGCTGCGCAGCCTCTCGACCGCCAGCACCCGACCCTCCTCGACGCCCAACCGCGCGCCCACGTCACCGGGTGGCACGACGAGCCGGGCGTCCAGCACCTCGGTCTCCAGCTCGATGCCCTGGTCGACGAGGTCCTGCGCCAGGCTCCGCAACCCGGTGAGGCCGTAGGCGAACGCGGGCCGCCGCACGAACGTGCCGACACCGTGCCGCGTCTCCAGCAGCCCGTCCGCCTCCAACGCCTGGATGGCCTGCCGCACCGTCATCAACGAGACGTCGAACTCCTCGCCCAACTCCCGTTGCGCGGGCAGCGGCGCGTCCGCCGGGTACCGCCCGTCCGCGATCCGGTCGGCCAGCACCCGGTAGATCGCCAGGTACTTGGGCACGCGCGTGCCGTACTCGCGGCCCGTGCGCCGCCCGTCGTCCACCGGTGGGAACCCCCGACTCTCAACCTCCGACGGAGGATAGCGCCCGGCGGAACGCGGCCACCTCGTCCACGACCTCGGCGACGGGCGCGCCGTCGACGAGCATCCGCATCAGCACCGAGCCGATCACGACACCGTCGGCGTCCGCGCAGGCCTCCGCCGCGTGCTCGACCGTCGAGATGCCGAACCCGGTCACCACGGGCAGGTCGGTCATCCCCTTCAACCGCCGTGCGGTCTCCCGGGCCGTGGTGGCGAGGTCGGTGCGCTCACCGGTGATCCGCATCGAGCTCATGCAGTACACGAACCCGGACGACGCCCGCGCGATCTCACGGCACCGGTCGTCGTCGCACGAGGGCGCGGCCAGCAGCACCGCCGCCACCCCGGCCTCCGCCGCACGTGCCCGGTACTCCGCCGACTCCTCCAGCGGCAGGTCCGGCACGATCACGCCCCGGACGCCCGCCGACGCCAGGTGGTCGAGGAACCCTCCCACGCCGCGGTCGGGCGTCGTGGTCATCGCCACGTTCGCGTAGGTCATGACGACCAGCGGCACGTCGAGGTCGAGCCCGGCCAGCTCCTCCACCAACGGCCTGGGCCGTCCACCGCGGCCCGCGGCGAGCGCGGCGGCCCGCTGCACCGTCGGCCCGTCGAGCATCGGGTCGGAGAACGGCAGGCCGATCTCGATCGCGTCCGCGCCCGCCTCCGCCGCGCCCCGCACCAGGTCGAGCCAGTCCGGCACGACGCCCGCCATCACGTACGGGATCAGCAGCGGCTCACGGGCGTCCCGCAGACGCCGTTCCAACACGCTCATCGCAGGTGCTCCCTGATCTGCTGGAGGTCCTTGTCGCCACGGCCGGACAACGTGACCAGCACCGTCGACCCGGCCGCCAGCTCACCGGTCGCGGCCGCGTCCACCACCCACGCCAGGGCGTGCGCCGATTCCAGCGCCGGGAGGATCCCCTCGGTCCTGGTCACCAGCTTCAACGCCCGCAGGGCCTGCTCGTCGGTCACGCTCGTGTAGTGCGCCCGCCCGGCCTCCGCGAGGTGCACGTGCTCCGGCCCGACGCCCGGGTAGTCCAGGCCGGCCGAGATCGACTCCGCTTCGAGCACCTGGCTGTCGTCGTCTTGCAGGAAGTGCGACATGAACCCGTGCAGCACGCCGAGCTTGCCCTTCTCGACCGCGCTGCCGCCCGCCGCCTCCACGCCCACCAACCGGACCGGGGTGTCCACGAACCCGGCGAACGTCCCCGCCGCGTTCGACCCGCCACCCACGCACGCCACCACCACGTCGGGCAAAGCCTTCGGCAGCCGCTCGGCGCACTGGGCGCGTGCCTCGTCGCCGATGACGCGCTGGAACTCCCGCACCATCCACGGGTACGGGTGCGGCCCCATCGTGGAGCCGACGCAGTAGTGCGCGTCCTCGGTCTCGTTCACCCAGGCGCGCAACGCGCCGTTGGTCGCCTCCTTCAACGTCCCGACACCGTTCGCCGACGTCACCGGCACGACCTCCGCGCCGAGCAGCTCCATCCGGAAGACGTTCACCGCCTGCCGCCGGACGTCGGTGTGTCCCATGTAGACGGTGCAACCCAGTCCCAGCAACGCGGCGGCGGTGGCCGTGGCCACGCCGTGCTGCCCGGCCCCGGTCTCCGCGATCAGCTTCCGCTTGCCCATCCGGCGGGCCAGCAACGCCTGGCCGAGCACGTTGTTGATCTTGTGTGACCCGGTGTGCGCCAGGTCCTCCCGCTTCAGCAGGACCCGCACGCCCAACGCGTCGGACAACCGCGCGCACTCCGTCAACGGCGTCGGTCGACCCACGTACGTCGCGAGCAGCCGCCGGTACTCCGCCGTGAACGCGGCATCCGACCACGCCTCCCGGAACGCCGCCTCCACCGCCTTCGCGGCGGGTATGAGCGCCTCCGGCAGGTAGCGCCCGCCGAACCTCCCGAACCGACCGGCCGCGTCGGGTGCACCCATCCCGCCGGCCCTGACCACCTCGTGAACTGACACTTCTAGAACTCTAGAACTCTCCTCGCGCCCTGGCAAGTGACTGCGGTTCGTCGTCGGAAGGTCGCTCTCCGTGGTGTTCCGCAGTTCGCTCAGGAGAGTTTCCGCTGCTCTCGAAAAGCGCTGGACTTGACCTTCGCTATTCGCGCCTTCGTTGACATATTCACGCGTTCGGTGAAGTCGAAGATCGCTCGCGACGGTCGGAATTCTCGATCGCCAGGAATGTTCCGCGATTCCCCCGGTCTCGTGAATCGCGCAGCTCGGACGGTTGCGCGGCCACCAGGTCGGCGCTAACCTCCGAACCAGGGGAGAATGACGACCGGGTGGGTCGAGTCGTCGCCCGGAGCGTTTCCGGGTCGCGCTCGCGTCTATTCGCGTTACGTCCGCGATTGTTTTCAGGGGTGGGTCCATGCGCATTGTCGCGTTCGCGTTCGTGTTCATTGTGGTCGCCGCCGTGCCCGCCGCGGCCGAGCCCCGGGACGACCGGTTGGCGCGTGCGCTGTCCGGCTCGGTGAGCACCTCGGCCGCGCTGGCCACGCTCGCCGAGTTCGACGCCGCCGCCAAGCGCCACGGCGGCAACCGGGCCGCGGGCACCCCGGGGTTCGAGCGATCGCGGGAGCACGTCGAGCGCGTGCTGCGGCGCGCCGGGTACCGCGTGACGAGCCAGCCGGTGCCCTACACCGGGTTCACGGCCGACGTCGAGGTCTTCACCGCGCCCGACGGCACTCGGGTCCGTGCGCTGATGGGCCAGTTCACCCCGTCCGGCCAGGTCACGGGCTCGCTCGCGGCGGCGACGGGTGACGGCTGCCAGGCCGCGCACTACCCCGCCGGCACCGCGATCGCGGTCGCGCCCACCGGTGGCTGCCCGACGGTCGACAAGGCGGTGGCCGCGCGGGCCGCGGGCGTGCGGGCGGTGCTGTTCTACGACGTGTCGCCCGCCGTGGACGCCGTGCTGCGCCGCCGCGTGCCGGGCGCCCCGCTGCCGGTGGCGTTCATCAGCGAGCGCTCGGCCCGGTCGTTGACGCCCGGCACGGCGTCGCTCGACCTGCGCGGCCACTCCTACGACGACGTCACGGTGAACGTGTTCGCCGAGACCTCCGGCGGCCGGGCGGACAGCGTCGTCATGGCAGGCGCGCACCTCGACAGCGCGGTCGACGGGCCGGGCGTCAACGACAACGGCACGAGCGTCGCGGCGCTGCTGGAGACCGCGGTCCGCCTCGCGCCGCACCAGGCCCGGGTGGTCAACAAGGTGCGCTTCGCGTTCTGGGGCGCCGAGGAGTGGCTCAACGTCGGCTCGATCCACTACGTGAACACCCTCTCGCCGCAGGAGCTGGCCGCGATCAGCCTGTACCTGAACTGGGAGCTGATCGCGTCGCCCAACTACGTGCACTTCGTCGTCGACGGCGACGACAGCGACCACCCGGACACCGGCTCGCCGCCGGGGCCGGCCGGGTCCGGCGTGGTCGAAGCCGTGCTGTCGCAGGGGTACCGCGTGCGGGACGTGCCGTTCCGCACCGCCGACCTCAACGACATCCGATCCGACCAGGAGCCGTTCGCCGCGGTGGGCGTGCCGGTCGGCGGCGCGTTCGGCGGGGTGCGCGGCATCAAGACCCCGGAGGAGGCCGCGGTGTTCGGCGGCACGGCGGGGATGACGTACGACCCGTGCTACCACCAGCCCTGCGACGACCTGTCGAGCGTCCACGTCGGAGCGCTGGGCGAGTCGATGCGGGCGATGGCGTGGGCCGTGGGGCGCTTCGCCGTGGTGGACGACGACGTGCGGCCCTGACAGGGAAGGGAGGTGCGCGCCATGTTCTACGTCCACTAGTAGTCGATGACCATCCGGTGGGGTGCGCCCGGGCGCACCCCACCACGGCCCGGGGGAGTTCCGTGCCCAGCACCTTCGACCCGCTGTCGGCCACGATGCTCGCCGACCCGCACACCGTCTACGCGCGGCTGCGCGACGAGGACCCCGTGCACCGGCACGACGGGCTCGGCGCCTGGGTGCTCACCCGGCACGACGACTGCACGCGCGTGCTCAAGGACACCGACTCGTTCGGTTCGGACCCCGCCGCGCTCGGCAGGCCGGTGCCCGAGTCGGTGCGCAACCTCCACGTGCTCGACCCGCCCGAGTCCACGCCCGTGCGCCACCTGTTCCTGGGCCTGCTGCGGTCGCGGGAGGCGTTGGTCGGGGAGTCCGCGCGGCGGTTGGCCGACGACCTCGTCGAGGACCTCGACGGCGTGGTGGACTTCGTGCACGACGTCGCCGAACCCCTTGCGCTGCAAGCGGTCGCGGACCTCTACGGCATCGGGTTCCCGGCCGACCACCAGCGCTACCGGGAGACCTCGCGCACGATGGTGCTCGGCATGGACTCCGGTCTCGACCCGACCCGGCTGGAGCCCGCCCTCGCCGCGCGCGGCGCCCTCAACGAGCTCATCACGGGCTGGCGCGGGGGCGCGGCGCCCGGTGGCGTGCTCGACGCCGTGCGGCCGGGCGACGACCGGGTGCTCGTCAACTCGTTGCGCGCGGTGTTCGACGCGGGCTACTCCACCACCGGCGACCTGATCGCCAACGCCCTGCACTGGTTGACCTCGCGGCGGTCGTGGACCGGCGCCGAACTGGCCTCCCTGGACGGTCGGGCGGTGGACGAGCTGATCCGCCTGGCCGGTCCCGTGCAGGCGGTGAGCAGGCACTGCAAGTCCGATGTGGACCTGCGCGGCCGGCGGTTGCGCCGGGGTGACGTCGTGGTCGTCGTGCTGGCGAGCGCGAACCGCGACCCCCTGGTGTTCCCCTCGCCCGACGAGGCGGACTTCACCCGCTCGCCCAACCCGCACCTGGGCCTCGGCCGCGGTGTGCACGCGTGCTTCGGCGGGCCGTTGGGCAGGCAGGTGCTGCTCACCCTGTTTCGCGCCCTGGCCCGGGTCGGTCGGCTCGACGCGGCCGGCGAGCCCGTGCGGCGGCCGACGGCGACCCAGCGCGGCCTCGACCACCTGCCGCTCCGGGTGGCCTGACCCGGCGCGGGCCGGCGGCCGCGGGCGATCCCGTCCGGGCTACCGTGCACCCGTGGAGATCCGACGTGGCGACTTGGACGACCTGCCCGCCGTGATGGCGATGCTGGACGGCGCGGTGGCGTGGCTGGACGCCTCCGGTCGCACCGGGCAGTGGGGCAGCGAGCCCTTCTCCGGGCAGCCCGGCCGGGTCGAGGGCATCGCCGAGAAGATCCGCGAGGGCACGACGTGGATCGCCGAGGTCGACGGCACTCCCGCAGGCGCGATGACGCTCGCGCCCGGACCACCCCGGTACGTCGAGCCGGCCACCGAGCCCGAGGTGTACGTGACCCTGCTGGTCGCGTCACGGTCGCACGCCGGCCTCGGCGTCGGCAGCGCGCTGCTGGCCCACGCCCGCGACGAGACCCGACGCGCCGGCGTCGAGCTGCTCCGCGTCGACTGCTACGCCGGTTCCGCCGGCGAGCTGGTCGCCTACTACCGCCGCAACGGGTTCGAGCCGACCGAGTCGTTCACCGTCGGTACCTGGCCCGGACAGGTGTTGGCCCAGCGGGTCGAGGCCCGGGACCGCACTTCGTCGGAGTAGCGACCCGACCGGGTGGGCGGACCACCCATTCGGCCGCGAAGCGACACCCCGCGCCTCCGCACTTCCGCGCCTTCGCCCGGGAATTCAGCGCATCCGGCGACGACTTGCCTCACCCCATCAGGGCGTTGGCCACGGGTTTGGGGCCGAGTACGGTCGGATTACCGAGGATGGCCACCTCTTCTGCCAAACAGTCCGCGGCACGACCGCGGGTACGACCGGGTGTAGGTGGTCTCGATGCCGTTGGATGCTCTCGACCTGCTCAAACAAGGGTTGCCGGACAGTTCCGCGCCACGGCGGCGGATCGTCGTCGTCGGCGCCGGCATGGCCGGCCTCACCGCGGCCATGCTGTTGAAGGACGCCGGCCACGAGGTGACGATCCTCGAAGGCCAGAACCGGTTGGGCGGGCGCATCCTCACCCACCGCGACTTCGCGGGCGACATGTACGGCGAGTTCGGCGCGATGCGGTTCCCGCACCAGCACCCGCTCGTCTCGTACCTGATCGAGGAGAAGTTCAAGCTCGCCACCAAACCGTTCCCCATGTACGACGAGGACACGTTCGTCTACCTCCAGGGGAAGGGCGTCCGGCGGCGCGACTTCAGCGCCGACCAGTTCTCGTTCGACCTGCAGCCCGGCGAGGCGGACCAGGCGCCGCACGACCTCCTGCGGCACACCGTGCAGCCGTTGATCGACATCATGGAGCAGGAGGACGAAGCCAAGGCGTGGCACCGCCTGCTCACCGACTACGACCGGTACACGCTGCTGGGCTACCTCAAGGAACGCGGCCTCAGCGACGGCGCGCTCGCCATGCTCGGGCCGCTGTTCAACCTGGAGGGTCGTTACCACTTCTCCCTCGTCGAGTGGTTCTCGCACTTCTACGAGGACGTCTTCGGCCACCTCGTGTACATCGTGGACGGCGCCGACTCGCTGCCGCGCGCGTTCGAGCCCGAGCTGATGGACGACATCCGGCTCGGCGCCCTCGTGCACGGCATCGACCAGGACGACACCGGGGTGCGCGTGCACTACCGCGCCGGCCGCCGCACGCAGACGGTCGCCGCGGACGAGTGCATCGTGACGGTGCCGTTCGCGAGCCTGCGCCACATGGAGATCCAGGGGCTCGACCCGGACAAGTGGTACGCCATCCGCAACACCTACTACGGCCGGGCGCACAAGCTCTTCATGCAGTTCAGCGAACGGTGGTGGGAGACCGCGTACGGCATCACGCACGGCCTCACGGTGACCGACCTGGCGATCCGCAACATCGTCTACCCGCCCGCGGGCCAGGACACCCGGTTCCGCAAGGGCGTGATGATCGCGTCGTACTGCTGGGAGCAGGACAGCATGCCGTACACGCCGCTCGCCGGCGAGGAGAGCGTGATGCAGGCGCTGGAGGACCTGGTCAAGATCCACCCGGAGGCGCGTGACACGTTCGAGTTCGGCGTCTACAAGGACTGGGCGCTGGACTGGTTCGCGTGCGGCATCGGCCCGCTGTTCCGGGCGTTCGAGATGAGCGAGACGTTCTACGAGGACGTGATCCGGCCGGTGAACCGGGTGTGGTTCGCCAACGACGCGTGCGACCGGCGGCACCGGCGGTGGGTCGAGGGCGCGCTCAAGGCCGCGGTGAAGAACGCCTACGCGATCCACGAAGGACTGCGCGACGAGATGCCCTGGAAGGACTGAGCCAGGCTCAGCGCAGCGTCGCGGAGGCCAGCGGCACCGGCGTCCCCTGACCGTCCCACGTGCCGGTCAGGACGGCGCCGGTGAGCTCGCCGCCGCTGTCGAGACGGCGGCGGACGGTCAGCTCCACGGTCTCCGTCACGACCAGCGTCGGATCGGCCTCGGTCACGCGCTCGACCGCACCCGCGGCGGGCGCACCGCCCGACCCGTGCCCGGTCACGGCGATGCCCATGTTGGGGTCGCGGCGCTCGAGCCGGTCCTCGTGCTGCACGAACTCCTCGACCTGGCCCGCTCCGGTGAGGATCGCCTCCGCGAGCGCCGCCACGTACACCGGGTCGCCGAACCCGTCGTAGACCCAGCGCTTGCCCAGCACCGAGTGCTCCGTGGTGCCGATCAGCCACTCGTCGCCACCGTCCAGCGGCGCGCCGCGGTAGGTGAGGGGCATCTGGAGCACCGGCCCGTCGCCGACCCGCACCAGCATGGTCTCGATCCCGACCTCGCCCGCCGGGTCGTCGAAGCGGTAGGCCGCCACCCGCAGCACCTCGCCGGTCGGCCCGGTGTACCAGTCGCGGCCGGGCAGCCAGCCGGCCAGCAGCTCGAGCTTGGTGGGGGTGACGGTCGCTTGGTGGATCAGGGCCATGCGGACATCGTAACGACCGTGATCGCCGCGTCAGCGCGCCAGGTGCGCGGCGTCGCGCAGAGCTTCCGCGACGCGGTCCGGCGGCCAGCCCAGCTCGGCGGCGAGCCTGTCCGCGCCCTCCGGGGTCACGGTGCGGACGAGCGCGCCCAGCACGGTCACCACGTCGGTGCTCGGACCGCCGGACATGTCGTCGGCGAGCTGCGCGAAGAACCGGCGCATCCGGTCCATCCGGACGCCCGCGGGCGTGGCGGGGTCGAGGACCTCCACCCCGCGTTCGGCCGTGCCGGCGAGCACCGCGTTGGTGCGCGCGCTCGTCAGCCACGTCCGCAACCACATGTCGTCGTCGATGAAGTACCGCTCCCGACGGCGGGCGTCGCGTTCGCGGCGCAGGAGTTCCAGGCCTTCGAGGTAACCGACCGCCTTGGACACCGACGCCGGGCTGACCCGCAGCCTGCCGACCAGTTCGGCGGCGGTCAGCGCGCCGGCGTCGGTCGTGACCAGGCTCGCCAGCACGCGGGCCGCCATGCGCGGCAGCCCCATCCGCACCATCTGCCCGGCGAACTCCTCCGCGAACGCCAGCACCGCCGCCGGGTCGCGGCCTTCCGCTCCGACGGCGGCGGGCGGCTCGTCGTGCGTGGCGGACCTGCGCCGGCGGGCACGTCGGAGCGTGGCCCGGTGGGCGCGCTCGGCCCGGTAGTCACGGGGACCGCCGTTGCGGCTCACCTCACGGGTGACGGTGGACGTCGGCCTGCCCAGCCGTCGCGCGATCTCGGCGTACCCCAGACCGCGGGTGAGCCCCGCCGCGATGTCACGGCGGTCCTCGTCGGTCAGCCTGCCACCCGGCATCGCCCGTCCCCCTTGTCCACGGTGGGCCCAGTGTGCGTTCACGGGCAGCACAGTGCAACGAGCCCGGTCGAATCATTGCGTTCACCGGCACCACGGTTGCAATGATTGGAAGCTTCACACCAGCTAGAACGTGTCTGAAGCACTTTTCGGCCGTTGCCGGTCCACAAAACGCAACGTAGCTTTCGCTCCCTCTTGAAGATCGACCTGAACAGACAGGGGGAGGAATGGCGAGCGAGCAAGTCGCGCTCGACGTCGACGGCCTGCGCATGCGCTACGGCACCACCGACGTCCTGCACGACGTCACGTTCCAGGCCCGCCACGGCGAGGTGCTGGCCCTGCTCGGCCCGAACGGCGCGGGCAAGACCACGACGATCGAGATCCTGGAGGGGTTCCGGATGCGCTCGGCGGGCCGGGTGTCGGTGCTCGGCGTCGACCCGGCCCACGCCGACGAGCGGTGGCGCGCCCGCGTCGGCGTGGTCCTGCAGTCCTGGCGCGACCACGGCAAGTGGCGCGTCCGCGAGCTGCTGCACCACCTCGGCGTCTACTACTCGTGCTACGCCACCGACCGGGTCGCCCGGCCGTGGAACCCGGACGACCTCGTCGCGGCCGTCGGCCTGACCGCGCAGGCGGGCGCGAAGGTCCGCACGCTGTCCGGCGGCCAGCGGCGCAGGCTGGACGTCGCCGTCGGCATCGTCGGCCGCCCCGAGCTGCTGTTCCTGGACGAGCCGACCACCGGGTTCGACCCGGTCGCCCGGCGCGAGTTCCACGAGCTCGTGCACCGGCTCGCGGCCCGGGAGTCGACCACGATCCTGCTCACCACGCACGACCTGGACGAGGCCGAGAAGCTCGCCGACCGCATCGTCATCCTCGACGGCGGCCGGATCGTCGCCGACGGCACGGCCGACGAGCTGGCGCAGCGCATCGCGGGCGAGGACGAGGTCCGCTGGACCCACGCCGGGCAGCGGCACGTCCGGCACGTCCGCGAGTCCACGAGGTTCGTGCACGACCTGTTCCGCCGCCACGGCGACGGGATCACCGACCTGGAGGTCCGCCAGGCCTCGCTCGAAGACACCTACCTGTCGCTCGTGCGGCGGGTCGAGGCGGAAGGGGCGGGCCGGTGACCCCGACCACCACCGCGTTGCGCGCGGGCAGGCAGCGCGGCCTGATCGAGCTGCGGCAGTCGCTGACCAACGGCGCGGACCTGTGGAACCACGCGTTCTGGCCCGTGCTGATGCTCGTCGTCACGTTCTTCCTGCGTGACGTGTCGTTCGGGCAGACCGGGTTCTCCGTCGGCGCCCTGGCGCTGCCCAGCATCCTGGGCATGAACGCCGCGATGGCCATGGTCACCATGAGCCAGCTGCTCACCGCCGACCGCGAGGACGGCACGCTGCTGCGGGCCAAGGCCACGCCGAACGGGATGCTGGGCTACCTCGTCGGCAAGCTCGTGTCGGTGTCCGGCGGCCTCGTCGTGGACCTGGCGATCTTCCTGGTCCCCGGCATGTTCCTGGTCTCCGGCCTGGTCACGGGCAGCCTCGACGCGTGGCTCACCCTGGCGTGGGTGCTGGCGCTCGGCATGCTCGCCGCCCTGCCCATCGGCGCGGTGCTCGGCTCGGTGTTCTCCAGCGCACGCGCACAGGGCCTGCTCGTCCTGCCGATCCTCGCCCTGATCGCGATCTCCGGCATCTTCTACCCGGTCACGGTCCTGCCGGGCTGGGTGCAGTGGGTCGCCCAGGTGTTCCCGGTCTACTGGCTCGGCCTCGGCATGCGCTCGGCGCTGCTGCCCGACGCCGCCGTGGCGGTGGAGATCGGCGAGTCCTGGCGGCACCTGGAAACCGTCGGCGTGCTCACCGCGTGGGCGGTACTGGGCCTGCTCGTGGCCCCGGCCGTGCTGCGCCGGATGGCCCGCCGGGAGTCCGGGTCGAGCCTGGCCGAGCGCCGGGAGAGGTCACTCCAACGGGTCAGATAGGGGAACGGCCCCCACCGAGCGCAACGAAAGGGCGGTTCCGTGCGACCAACCAGATGAGTGCAGGAGTGACGTGCCCCGGACCGGAGGGCGTGACCATGACCATCTTCGTCAGCTACACCCGTGCCGACGAGACCCTGGTGCGCGCCCTTCGGGACGACCTCGGCCGGATGGGGCAGCAGGTCTGGCTCGACCACGAGATCCACGGCGGCGAGCTGTGGTGGCGCGAGATCATCCGCACCATCCAGGCCGCCCGGGTGTTCGTGTTCGCGCTGTCGGAGGCGTCCTGGAAGTCGGTGCCCTGCCACGCCGAGTTCGACTACGCGCAGCAGCTCGGCGTGCCGGTGCTCCCGGTGCAGGTCGGGCCGCTGGACAACCTCCGCATCCCGATCATGGAACGGCAGCTGGTCGACTACCGGGAGCGCAGCGCGGACGCGATCGTGTCGCTGGCGGGCGCGCTCACCGAGCTGGCGGCCCAGAAGCGCGTGCCGCCGAACCCGATGCCCCCGCCGCCCAAGGTGCCGTTCGAGTACCTCTACCGCATCGCCGAACTCCTCGGGCCGCAGCCGATCGCGCCGGAGCGGCAGGAGATCATCATCGGCCAGTTGCGCCGGCACCTGCGGACGGAGCGGGACGAGATCGCCCGGGCCGACATCCTGAAGCTGCTGCGCGAGTTCCGCGAGCGCGGCGAGATCACCAACCTGAACTCGCGGGAGATCGACGAGATCCTGGCGGGCGTCGAGCCGGGGGAGGGCGAAGGGCTGCCCGAGGGCGTCACCTGGCTCTCGGCCGCCGACTACTGGCAGAAGAACCCGGTGGTGATCGGCCCACCGCCGGAGCCGGAGGGCACGGCCGGCACGTCGGCCGCGGCGGAGGCCGGGAACGCCGGGAACGCCGGTGCCGGTGCGACGCCGGCCTGGCCGCGGAACGTGATGGAGACCGAGGCGCGGCCGAATCCCGCCGAGCCGAAGCCCGCCGAGCCGGACACCGCCAAGCCGAATCCCGTCGGGCCGTCGACTCCGCAGTGGTGGCAGGGGGAGAAGCCGACTCCGTCCACAACGGAACCACCGCCGTCAGGCTCTCCCGAACCGCAGCCGCACGCGTCACACGCACCCGGCGCGGCCGAGCCGGATCAGTCCTGGCCGCGACCGCACGCGCCTCGGCAACCCGTGCCGCCGCAACCGGTCTCGCAACCGGGCACGCCGGAGCAGTCCACGCCGGAGCAGTCCACGCCGGAGCCGCCCACGCCGGAACCGCCCACCTCCCCGCCGTCGAACGACCGCTCGTTCCTGAGCGCGGCCCTGGGCGCGACCGGCATCCCGTTCCTGCTCCAGGCGGCGGCCGGCGGCTCGCCGGTCGCGTCGCTGGTCGGGGTGGCGGTCCTCATCGGCCTGGTCCTGGGCGTCGTGGCGATGAGGAAGCACGAGCCACGAGCCCGCCAGGCCCTGGTCATCGCGTCCGTCGGGCTGCTCGGCGTGGTCGTCTGCCTGGTGGCGGCCTAACCCGACCGGTTACGCCGGATCAACCCGACCGTGACCGCGAACAGCGCCGCCACCAGCCCCAAGAACACGCCCAGCCCCGCACCCGCGTCCGCCGTGGCGACCAGCCCCAGCAGGACGCCGACAGCGACAGCCACCACGGAGATGCTCGCCAGGGTCGGCCGCTTGTCCACCGGTTGCGGCGGCACGGGCGTGTTCCGCGGCGCCTGGTCCACGGCGGCCCACCAGTCGCCACCCGGCGGCTGCGGCCGGGTGGCCGGCGCGGCGTAGGGCTCGGCGATCGGCGGGCGCGGAGCCGGCACGGCGACCCGCTCGGGCCGCGCCACGACCACCGTGGGCGTGCGCTCCCACCACGGCTTGACCCGGGGGGCGAGCAGGTCGTCCAACGCCGAGTCGGCGACCCACCCGGGCGTGCAGCACTCCTCGAGCCGCTGAGCCACCTCGTCCACCCGCGGGTCGCCGATCGCGGCCAAGTGTGCCCACGCGGGCGTGGTGAACGGCGGCTGGAAGTCTTCGCGCCGCAACAGCAGGTTCTCGCCGGTGTAGCACGTCCGCCAGCGGGTCGGGTCCTTCGCCAGCGCCAGCAGCGACAGGTAGATGACCAGCCCGGAGAACGTGTCCATCCACCGGCCCCACGGCCGGTGCTCCGGCTGGTAGTTGCGGTGCCCGGTCTCGCTCGGCGCGAGCGCGCCGGAGAACCGGTCGATCCACGAGCAGTCGAAGTCCACCAGCCGCAGGCCGCCGTCCCGGTCGACCAGGACGTTGCCGTGCTGCAGGTCGCCGTGCGCGAACCCGGCCCGCTGGATCCGCGTCACCAGGGCGCGCCACGAGCCCGCCAACGCGGCCAACGACGAGGTGTCCGCCCGCTCGACCAGCTCGTCCACGTGCCGGTTGAGCGTGTGGCCCTCCACCCACTGCATCCGCACCGCGGGCCACGTGCGGCCGTTGACCCGGATGCCGTCGTCCACCCACCGGGGGAGGGCGACCACGTTCTCCAGCCCGCTCGACGTGAAGTGCGCGTGCAGCGCCCCGTAGCGCTCGCTGCTGGACACGTCGTCCCTGGTGAAGAACCGCAACGCCTGCGCCTGCCCGCCCGCCACCGCCTTGAACACGACGGCGCTGGTGCCCGCCGCAGGCATCGGTATCCCGTACAGGGGGTGCACGACGAGCTCCAGCCCGCGCAGCTCGTCGGCGACGAAGCAGTCCGGGTGCTGCACCGCCTTCGCGTACTCCTCGGGCGTCGGGTAGCGGATCACAGGCACACCACCAGGTGTTCGGCCGGCCTCCGGTCGAGCCGCACGCGCAGGAGGGTGACGTCGTCGTTGACCATCTCGCGCGCCGCCCGGCGGCCCGCCACGAGCGCGCGGAACGCCTCGGGGTGGTCCAGCGCCGCCAACGTCGTCCACAACGCCCGCGGGTCGCGCCGGTCGGCCGCGGCGACCCACTGGGCGAACGCGTCCGTGGCCAGGTACAGCAGGTCTCCGTCGGCGAGGTCGCCCTCGGCGAACGACGCCCGGCCGACCATGTCGGCCAGCCCGGCGGCGTGGGTCGGCAGACCGTCCGGGTTGGACCCGAACCCCTCCGGCGGGATCGGCGGGAACTGGGACACCACGCGGTGCCCGCGGACGTGGAACAGCACCGCGTCGCCCACCGCGACCGCCGTCCACCGCGGCCGCGGGCCGGCGAGGTCGCGGAGCTCGCAGCCGAGGAAGGTGGCGAACGAGCCGACCGTCGCCTGCTTGAGCCGTTGCAGGTCCGTCGCGCCGGCCAGGCGTGGGTCGTCGTGCCACCGGCCCTGCATGTCCGACGCCCAGCGGTGCAGGGCGGCGGCGGTCAGGTCCGGCGCCGCGCCCTGGTCGCCGACGAACCCGGCGACCAGTTGCTGCGCCCAGCGGGCGGAGCCGAAACCCTGCGTGGCGCCGTCCGCGACGGCGAACCTGGGGCCACGCCCGTCGCCGGCCGCGGGCGCCGCCGCCGCGCCGTCCTCCCACTCGGCCTCGGTGTTGCCGTGCTTCGGCGCGTAGAAGACGACCTGCCGGGTGTGGTTCACGGCGTGCCCCTACCTCGCGCGATCCGGCACTCTGGTGCCGATCTGCAGCACCCGCAGCAGGGTCGAGCGGCCCACGTTGAACGCCAACCCGCGCGCGCCCGGCCGGACGTCGTAGCCGTCGACCCTGGCGTTGTCGGCCATCGGCCGCGGCAGGGGGCTGCTCAGCGCGAACAGGTCCGGGCCGGGCGGTGGCAGGCCGCCCGGGTCGGAGGGGAACACGATCTCGGTGACCTCGAAGGGGGAGAGGAACACGTTGAAGAACAACGTCGCGCCGTCGTTGGTCTCGATCGACGTCAGCCGCCGCGCCCAGTCCTGGAGGGTCGCGCCGTCGTACGGGCTGTCGGTCACCATGCCGTCGGTGATGTTGACGACGATCGGCGGGAACGAGTCCGGGTGCGCGGCGGCCCAGTCGAACACGTGCGCGCCGGCGACCGCGATCGCCTGGCACATCGGCGTGCGGTGGCCGTGCAGCGGGTCGACCCAGACCGGCATCCGCGCGGCCACCGGCATCAGGTCGATGGACGGCTCCTCCCGCACCGCCATGGGGTGCTCGGCCAACTCCGGCAGCGGCACGAGACCGCGACCGGCCAGTGCGCCGCCGAACGCCGACTCCACGCCCTCGCCGGGTTCGGTCACGCGGGCGCCGTAGCTGAAGATGCCGACGTCGAAGTAGTGCCGCACCGGTGCGTTGACCTCGGTGGTCGCCTTGATGCACATGTCCAGCAGGATGTTGTTGACGGCCAGCGCGGCGCCGTCCGCGAGGGACGCCCCGGTGCGGCCCCAGGCGAGCTTCATCGAGTCCGAGCGGTCCAGCAGGATCACCACGCACCCCGGCGCGGACCGTGACACGGACTGCCGGTACTTCTCCACAGCGAACCCCCCTCTTCGTCGGTCGTCACGTCAGCCGGTCAGGTTGCGGCGGACCACCGTGGTCGGCCACGGCGCGCCCGCGCGCCACTCCCACCGGTGGCCGCAGCGCGGGTTGCGGCAGTGGAAGGCGCACGAGTCGCCGTCCTGCTTCAGGTCCAGCCGGAAGTCGCCGCAGCGCGGGCACTGCGCCACCACCGCCCGGTCCACGTCGTACCCGTGCGCCACCACCGCTTGGTCGACGTGGTGGCCCTGCGGCGGCGACTCGTGTCGCGGGGGCGGCGCGCTCGTGGGCGTCTCGGTCCACCACGTCCTCGGCTTCGTTCCGGGCTCGGTGCTCGGGGCGGGCACCGGCTCGCGTTCCGCCACGGGGTGGCCGAGCCTGACCACACGGCGGTCGGTGGTCAGCAGCCCGAACGCGAGCACGACGCCGAGGAACGCGCCGACCAGCACCACCATCACCGACCGCCAGAGGTTCAGGTCCCACACCTGGAGGCCGGCCAGCGCGCCCGCCGTGGCGCACACCGCCGTCAGGACCAGGACGATCGCGTTCCGCGTGGTCATCAGGAGCCCTTCGGCGGGGTCACGACCAGCTCGACGCGGCGGTCGGCGTTGACCTCGGCGGTGTCGACCGACGACCAGCACCGGTACCCGTCGAGCTGGGCGGCGGGCGCGGGCGCCGACCACCTGTCCGGTAGCCGCACGCAGATGGTGAGCGGCTCACCCGACGCGGCGATGTCCACCTGGCCGCGGTCGTTCACCCTGAGGTCCGACGGGTTCCGGGTGAGCACCTTGACCTCGGCGTCCGTCAACCCGGACACCGCGCGGGCCGACTGGTCCGAGACGAACTGGATGCCGACGGCCGCCGGGGGCGGCGCGGTGGGCTCGCGCGCCACGGCGCCGAGCAGCACGACCGCGAGGAACGAGGTCACCAGCGCGTAGACCGGCGCCAGCCGGCGGTCGCGCAGACGGCTCGGCGACGTGGACCGCGTGGCGGCGGCGCCTCCCGACGTGTGCACCTGGACCTCCGCCCGGAGTGGTGGCGTGTACTCCAGGTATCGCGGAGGATCATGCGCTCGTGTCGTCGTGTCCCCCGGACGGGCGAACGGTCAGGGCGCGGTCACGGCAGGTTGCCGGTGGTGGCCAGGAGCAGGGCGATGGCCGGCAGGAGGTTGTTGACCTGGTGGGCGACGACGCTCGCGAGCAGGTTGCCGGTGAGCAACCGGGCCAGGCCGATCGGGATCGACAGCACCAGCAGCAGCGGGGTGCGCAGCAGTTCCAGGTGCGCGATCGAGAACACCAGGCTGGTCACCAGGAACACGACCCACCGGTTCCAGCCCAGGTGCTCCAACGCGCGCCACAGCACGCCCCGGAACAGCACCTCCTCGGCCAGCGGCGCGACCAGCCAGACCGCCAGGAACACGACCACGGCCGCCGGCAGTCCCAGCTCCCGTCCGGCGAACGCGTCACCGACCGCCGAGCCGGCCTGGTCCTCACCGACCCACGCGGCCCACACCGCGGCCGCGGGCAGGGTCAGGGCCAACCCGCCCAGGCCGAGCCCCAAGCCGATGGCGATCTCCTTGGCGTTCCAGCGGAGCGCCAACTCGCGCGCCACCCGGCCGAGCCGCTGGCCGCCGCCCAACCAAGCCGTGCCGACCACCGCCACCACCGCGCCCAACGACGTGGGCAGGACCAGCAACGCGAGCAGGCGGCTGTCCTCGAGCAGCGCCACGTCCCCCGAGCCGTACGACAACAGCACGACCACGGACACCAGCAGCATCGTCAACTGCCCGACCACGAACACCGCGATCAACGACAACCCGGACCGCAGTTCCCGTGGTGGGGCGGGAGGGGCAGGGGCCGGGTGTGCCGCGAAAGGTCGGCCCTCGGCGGGTTGTGGCGCGGCGGGTTGTGGAGTGGCCGGGGGTGGTGCCGCCGGGGAGGGCGCGGTTGGTGGCGGCCCGGCCGGTGGTGGCGCGGTCACGTGGTCGTCGTGGGGCACCGGCCCGGGCTGGTCATCGCTCACAACCGTGGATAACCCGCGCGGACGGCGAGGTCAACTCGACCACCACCGTCGTGCGGCGATCGAGACCGACGACCGGTCACGTCGCGGTCCGGGCGGCAGGCGCCGGCCGCCACCGCCAACGCTGCTCGCCGTCGTCGCGGAACTCGCCGGTGGCGCGCATCCCGATGCGCCGAGCGACCGCCTCGCTGGCCGGGTGGTCGGGCGCGATGTGCGCGTGCACGTCCCGCACACCGCCGTCGACCAGCCACCCCACCACGCCCGCGGCGGCCTCGGTGGCGTAACCGCGGCCCTGGAACGGCACCCCGATCACCCACGCCACCTCGGCGGTCAGCCCGTTCGCGCCGGCCGCGGTCGTCGCCTGCACGGTGCCGACGGCGGTCCCGTCCTCAGCCCGCAGCACGACCCAGTTCAGCCGGCCCTCACGGCCGTCGTCCGACGTCGGCCGCTCCCAACGCCGGTACCGCGACGCGAGCTCGGCGGCACTGGGCGGCGCACCGCCGATGATCGCGTACAGCTCGGGGTCGCCCAACACCGCCGCCATCTCCTCGGCGTGCGCGACCCGCACGGGCTCCACCCGCAACCGCGCCGTCCGCACCACGGCCCCCTGCGGCCACGGCGCCGGCACCACCGGCGGCCGGTCCACGCCTACCACCGGCGCGGCCGGGCGGTCCGGCGTGCGGTGACGGATTCGCCCATGAGTCCCCCTCGCGTCACGTGCACAGTAGCCACTCGGGGGCCGGTACCGACCGGGATTTTCCGTGCGCCGGGACGCCGGCCGGCCGTTGCGGGATGATCGGGACGTGATCACCTCCCGCCGCGCCGACCACGAGCGGCTGTCGGCCGTCCTCGCCTCGTACCGCGACCGGGAGCTCGAAGCGGTCGTCGGCACGGACGACCACAGCGGCGTGGGCGGCGGCTCCTCGGTGCTCGACGTCGACGGCACGCCGGTGTTCGTCAAACGCGTCCCGCTGACCGACCGGGAGTTCGCCCGGCCGCACTCCACCGCGAACCTCTTCGACCTGCCGGTGTCCTGCCAGTACGGCATCGGCGGACCGTCGTTCACCGCGTGGCGCGAACTGGCCGCGAACCGGATCGTGACCGACGCGGTGCTCGCGGGCGAGACGGCGGCGTTCCCGCTGCTGCACCACTGGCGCGTGCTGCCCGGCCGCGCGCCCGTCGCCGCCGAGCACGCCGACGTGGACGAGGTCGTGGCCCTGATGGGCGGCAGCACGGCCGTTCGGGCACGCCTCGAAGCGCTGGCCGCCGCGACGCGCAGCCTCGTGCTGTTCTTCGAGTACGTCCCGCACCCCGTGGAGGGGTGGCTGGCCGAGGATCCCGCGAGCAAGGCCGAGGCGGTCGAACGGCAGTTCTCCGAGACCGCGGCGTTCCTGCGCGACCGCGACCTGCTGCACATGGACGCGCACCTCGGCAACATGCGCACCGACGGCGAGCGGATCTACCTGACCGACTTCGGGCTGGTCACGTCGCCGCGTTTCGAGCTGACGGCCGCCGAACGGGAGTTCGTCCGGCGCAACGCCTCGCACGACGCCGGTTACGCCGCCATGCGCCTGGTGAACTGGCTGGTCACCGACGTGTGCGGGGTGCGCGTGCCGCCCGGTGACGTCCCCACGGCCCGCAACGCCTACGTCCGCCGGTGCGCCGCCGGCGACATCCCGGACGACGTGCCGCCCGCCGTCGCCGCGATCCTGTCCCGGCACGCGCCCGCCGCCGCCCGGCTGAACGCCTTCTACTGGCGCCTGTTCGACGGCGAGGTCGACGCCGAGTACCCCGAAGCCGACGACGTCCCGCGCGGGTAGGCCCCTACTCCAGCGACGCGCAGTGATCGAGCACGCGGCGCAGGACGACCTCGGGCGGTTCGGTCGCGGAGTCCACCACGAGGTGCGGTTCGTCCCAGCTCTCCCACCGCTGCTTCATCCGCAGCACGTGGTCCCACGACACCGTCGCGGGCCAGCCGGGGATCCCGCGCGCCCGGCCCTCGACCCGGCCGTGCTGCACCGCCTCGTCCGAGCACACGCACTCCACGCCGACGAACACCCCGCCCAACCGCTCGGTGACCGACCGCCACCGCCGCCGCGCCTCCCGGCGGTGCCCGGTCGCGTCCACGATCACGTCGAGACCCAGCTGGAGCTGCCGCGCCACCGACGCGGTCAGGTTCAGCTCCGCCAGGTGCGTCGTGTTGTCCGTCCGCAGCCCGCCGAACGGCAGCAGCGCGCCCAGTTGCCAGTCCATCGAGAACACCGGCGCGGTGAGCCGCCAGGCCAGGGCTTCCGCCAGCGTGCTCTTGCCCGTGCCCGGCACGCCCGCCAGCAGGACCGTCCGGGGCCGCCGCACGGCGTCCGGGCGCGGGATCGGCCGCAGCGCCTCGTACTCGGCCTGCGCGCGTTCGGCCATCAACGCCTGCAACCGTTCACGCGCGACCTCCAGCGACGGCACGCCCGGCGGCCGTGCGCCACGCTCCTCGACCGCGCGCACCCAGCCCAGCACCACGTGCTCCGGCCGCACGACCACGTCACCGAGCCGTTCGGCCTCCGCCGACGCCGCCGCCGGCAGCACCCCTCGCTCCAGCACGTCGAGGGCCGTGAGCCCCACCCGTGCCGCCAACTCGGCCGCGATCCCGTCCTTGGGGCCGCCCGGGTCCGCGAGCAGGTCGACGGCTGACGGGTGCACCGGGAGGTCGGCCACGGGACTCCGATCGGTGGTGGGACCACCATGATCGCGCGCCCGTCGGACACCGGGGGAAGCGGGCTCAGCCGGACGGAAGTTGACCCGTCCGGGTGAGCCGCTCGGCCAGGACGCGCAACTTCAGGTTGCTCTGCTGGCTGGCCCGCACGAGCACGGAGAAGGCCTGGTCGGCGGTGAGCCGGTGCCGTTCCATCAGGATGCCCTTGGCCTGCCCGATCAGGTCCCGCGTCTGCACCGCGTCGGCCAGGTGCTCGCGCTCCTGGGCGGTGGCCAGCGCCACGGCGGCGTGCCCGGCGAAGAGCAGGCCCACGTGCTCGGACTCCTCGTCGAACGCACGCGTGTCCGGCGAGTACAGGTTCAAGGCGCCGAGGTCGTCACCCTCCACGTACAGGCGGAACGACAGCATGCTGGCCACGTCCAGCGCCCGCGCGCGCTTGGCGAACAGCGGCCACCGCGTCTCCGCGGCCAGGTCGGGCGCGGAGACGATCTTCTGCTGGTAGAGCGCGGACAGGCACGGTCCCTGGCCCGTGTCGAACTGCACCTGGTCCACGTCACGCGGCACGTCGCTGGTCGTCGCGACGGTCCGGACGTCGCGCTTGCCCACGATCGTCATGATCCCGGCGTGCCAGGCGCCGGGGATGGTCTCCACGGCCGCGCGCACGATCTCGTCCAACGTGTCCTGGGCGCTGTCCTGCCGGTGCAGGGTGCGGGCGACCTCGTTCAGCCTGGCGGCCAGGTCGTCGCCGGTCGTGTCGTCCGTCACCAGCCACCTCCGCTGAACTCGTCGTCCGAACCGTGCGACAGCACTTGGGGTGTGCCCCGTCACGCCCACGCCCACACCGCCATCTCGGCTGGAATACGAGCCGGAACCGTTCCGTTGGAACGTGCGTCGGCCCTGCCCGAGGTGCGCGGGGCGAAAGTCGTCCGAAGCCGTCAGACCGGCGGACGGCCCTCGAAATCCCCAGGAACCCCGCACGTCACCCGTGCGCGGGTGCGATCCGGCAAGGAGACGACCATGTCGTTGACGGTGGAGATGCCCCGCCAGACCCGCCCGACCCGCGAGCCGCGCGAGCCCCGCCCGACCGCGACCGTGCGCGAGGGTGCGCGCGAGGCCGACCTCGTCGGCCGCTACCTGCGCGAGCTCACGGCCACGCCCCTGCTCACCGCCGACGAAGAGGTCGTGCTGGCCAAGCGCATCGAGGCCGGCGTGTACGCGGCCGAACTGCTGCGCAGGTCCGACGAGGGCGACGGCCCGCCGCCGGACGCGGAGCGTCACCGAGTGCTGCGCACCGTCGCCGAACAGGGCAGGCGTGCCAAGGACCACATGATCCGGGCGAACCTGCGCCTGGTGGTGTCGGTGGCCAAGAAGCACTCGTTCCGCGGCCTGCCGATGCTGGACGTGGTCCAGGAGGGCAACCTGGGCCTGATCCGCGCGGTGGAGAAGTGGGACTACGCCAAGGGCTTCAAGTTCTCCACGTACGCGGTCTGGTGGGTCCGCCAGGCCATCGAACGTGGCCTGGCCGAGCAGACCAGGACGATCCGGCTGCCGATGCACGTCCACGAGGAAGTGGGCAAGCTGCGCAAGGCCGAGCAGCGGCTGCGCCTGGAGACCGACCGCGAGCCCACCCCGGACGAGATCGCCGAGGCGGCGAAGATGCCGGTGACCAGGGTCGTCGAGCTGATGGCCGCCAGCCGCACCGCCCTGAGCCTGGAAACGCCGATCGGCGACGACGGCGGCGCGTCCGTGGCCGACCTGATCGAGGACGTCGAGGCCGTGGACGCACAGGAGGCGGTCGAGCAGCAGGAGCTCTCCGAGGAGCTGCGCGCCCTGGTGCGCACGCTGCCCGAGCGGCAGGCACGGATCCTCACCGAGCGTTACGGGCTGGCCGACGGGCGGCCCCGCAGCCTCCAGGAGCTGGCCGAGGAGCTCGGCCTCACCCGGGAGCGCGTGCGGCAGCTGGAGAAGGAGTCCATCCGCCTGCTGCGCGACCCCGAGCGCAATCGGAGCCTCCTCGCCCTGGCTGGGTGAGCAGGGGACGAGCGGGCCCCCGGGCCAGGTTTTGCGGCCCGCGCCCGGGGGTAGCAGGCTCGGTGGTCTCCGACCGCGAGGAGCGTTCGCCATGACCGAGCCCGCCCACCACCTGACCACCACCGAACTGGACCGCGGCATCCTGCTGGTGAACCTGTCCGGCGCGCTCGACGCCGCCACGCACCAGCCGGTCGTGGCCGAGCTCGACGCCGTGTTCGAGTCGCGCCCGCCGGGGGTGGTGCTCGACCTGGGCGAGCTCGAGTTCATGGGCTCGGTCGGCATCGCGATGCTGGTCAACTCCCACCACCGGGCGAACCGGCTGCGCATCCCGTTCGCCGTGGTGGCGAACACCCGGGCCGTGCTGCGGCCGTTGCAGATCAGCCAAGTGGACGGGGCACTGCCGCTGCACGCGTCCGTGGACGAGGCGGTCGCGGCCGTGCGGCTGGTGTCGACCTGACCGCTCGCCGGGCCCGCGACCACCGGAGCAGGCCGAGCGCCGCGAGGACGCCGAGGAAGGCCAGCCCGAACGGCCGCAGCGTCTCGGTCCACGGCCAGGCCGACCCGCTGAGCGCGAGGTGGTCGGTCGGGTACTCCAGCACCCTCGCCGTCCACGTCGCCGTGGCCACGTCGGTGGTGCGCGCGAGGTCGCGCAGCACGCCGTCGAACGGGAAACCGCCCTCTTGGTGCAGGTAGACCGGCTCCAGCCCGGCGTACCGGTCCGCTGCCTGCCGTCGCGCGGCACCCTCGCCCGGCACGACCAGGCGGTCCAGGCCGCCGGCTGCGGTCGGGTCCGCCCTCGGCGCGAACGTCAACCCGTGCCGCGACCGCACCGGCTCGCCACCGGGCGCGACGGCCACCGTGCGCACGGCCAACGACTGGCCGTAGGTGTCGAAGACCGACGCCAGCTCGATCTCGCCGACGCCGTCGGTGAGCAGCACGCCGGTCCGGTCGCGGTCCCAGCCGAACGCCGTGTTGAACGCCACGACGGCGTCGGCCGGCCGCACGTCAGCCTGCGCCATCGAGGCCGGGACGCCCCGGTGGTAGTGCGGCCAGCCGGTCGCCTCCGCCGCCTCGGCCGCGGCGTCCGGCCCGACCAGCCGTTCGACCACGCGCAGCGTGCCGTCGACACCGGACAGGATCCCGGCTGTCGTGATCACGTCGCCGTCGTCCACGTACCGCGTGCCGCGGGCCCAGTCGACGGCCGGGTAGTCGTCCTCGAACGCGTCCAGGCGCAGCCAGTGCGCGGTGGCGTCACGGCCGTCGAGCAGGCCCGCCGAGGCGAGGATCCCGGACCCGTTGCACACGCCGAGCAGCAGCGCGCCGCCGGCCGCCTGCCCCTTCACCCAGTCCGTGACCGGCTTCGTCGTGCTCTCGCCGAGGTCCGGCATCGCCGGCACGACCACCACGTCGGCGGCCTCGTCCCCGAGCAGGTCGGCCAACCCGGCGAACGTGAGGTCCGGCACCAGGTCGAGGCCGCCGGTCAGCGGCGCCGGGCGGCCGGCCGGCGCGACGGCGTAGACGTTGAACGCCCCGGTCGTGGCCAGGATCTCGTAGGGGGCCAGCGTGTCGGACACGACGGCGCCGCGGTCGCCGACCACGACGACGGCGGTCGGCTTGGCCGGGTCGTGCGCCACCGGTGCGGGCGGTGGCGCGGCGCCGTCGGCACGCGGCGCGTTCAGGTCGTCGAACGCGGCGCGGACGGTCGGTGCGCCGAACGCGGTCGGCAGGGCGAGGGCGGCGAGCAGGACCACCAGCGCGGCGCCCGTGATCCGTGGGAGGGTGCGCATGGCCGGTCAGCACCCGTAGTCGTGGCGGCGGCGCAGCATCGCGACCAGCATCGCCGGGACCATCAGCACGTGACCGGCGGTCATCAGCGCCGAACCGGACAGGGCGTCGGCCCAGTGGAACGGCAGCAGCACCACGTACGGCACGTACATCGCGGCCGACATCTCGGCGATGCCCGCCCACCCGTGCCGGCGGATCCGCATCCACAGCGCCATGCCCAGCGACATGTCGGTCGCCATCACCAGCACGTGCGCGGTGACGTTGTCGGCCAGGCCCGGCCAGGCGAACGACCAGACCGGTTCCAGGGCCACCATGCCCACCACCATGGCGACGGCCATCTCCAGCGCGTGCCGGGCGAAGCGCAGCACGGCACCGGTCCGCTTGGCCCTCCGACCGGTGGTGATCGTCTGTTCCGAACTCATCACGGCTCCTCCGTTGCGATTGCCTGTGCGCAACAGAGATCCTGGGCCGCCGGTGCGGCGCGGTCAGGTGCCGAAGGTCATGCGTGAGGTCACATGACCTCAGCAGAGCCCGAGCTCGCGCGCCCGCAGGGCGGCCTGCGTGCGGTCGCGCACCTGGAGCTTGGCCAGCACGCCGGTGACGAGGTTCTTCACCGTGCCCTCGGCCAGGAAGAGGCGGCCGGCGATCTCGCGGTTGCTGCGGCCCTCGGCGAGCAGCCGGACGACGTCGAGCTCGCGCTCGGACAGCGGCACGGGCGGCTGACGGGGCGGCACGTCCTCGTGCGGCAGTTGCGCCACCCGCGCCACGAGCTTCGCCGCCACCGACGGTTGCAGCACCGATTCGCCGCGCCGCGCGGCGACCAGGGCTTCGACCAGCCGTGCCGACGAGACGTCCTTGAGCAGGTAGCCCAGCGCACCGGCGCGCAACGCCGCGAACACGTCGGCGTCGTCGTCGAACGTGGTCAGCGCCAGCACCCGCACCCCGGGCTGCTCCACCCGCAGCCGGTTCGTGGCCGCGATGCCGTCCAGCACCGGCATCCTCAGGTCCATCAGCACCACGTCGGGCCGCAGCTCGGCGCACCGCCGCACGGCCTGCTCGCCGTCGCCCGCCTCGCCGACCACCTCGATCTCCGGCTGGACCTCGAGCAACGTCGCCAGCGCCTCCCGGAACAGGGCCTGGTCGTCCACGATCAGGACGCGGACGGGCGGGTCGGGCGTCGTCATGCCGGCACCTCGACGGTCAGCGTCACGCCGTGCCCGGCGGTCGAGTCGACCGACACCCGGCCGCCGAGCCCGGCCACCCGTTCCTCGAGCCCGACCAGCCCGAACCCCTCACCGGACCGGTCGACCACCCCGCGGCCGTCGTCGCGCACCTCCAACCGGACCAGGTCCTCGCGCTCGTAGTCGAGCACGACGGTCGCGGCGGTCGCGTCGGCGTGCTTGCGGACGTTGGTCAACCCCTCCTGGGCGGCCCGGAACAACGACTCGTCGACCTCCGCGCGGCCGGCCCGGGCCGTACCGCGCACCTCGAACCCGGTCGGCACCCCCGCCTCGGTGGTCTCGGACGCCAACGCGCGCAACGTGTCCACCAGCGGCTCGGACCGGGGTTCGCGCAGCGCGGCGACCGAGCGGCGCACCTCGGCCAGCGCCTGCTTCGACTGGTCCTGCGCCTTGGCCAGCATCGCGTCGAGCCGCTCGGGCTCGGCGGTGCCGATCACCGCGCGTGCCGCCTGCAGGAGCATCTGCACGACGGTCAGGTGGTGGCCGAGGCCGTCGTGGATGTCGCGGGCGACCCGGTTGCGCTCCTGCGTGGTCGCGAGCTGCTCGGCCTGGGCGGCGTACCCGCGCAGCCGCTCGTTGGCCACCGCGAGTGCCGCGCGGGCGCGTTGCTCGCGCACCAGCAACTCCGTGATGACGACCGTGAACGCGGTGACGGCCAACGTGCCCAGCCCTTCGCGCAGCCCGGCGGGCCACTCCATCTCCACGTGGATCAACGGGATGACCGCGGCCACCGCGGCGGCGACCGGCAGCGGCAGCAGCAGCACGCTCTGCGCGACCAGCACCACCAGCAGCAGCACCGACCCGACCGCCGCGCCGGACAGCGCGAACAGCACGAACCCCAACGGCAGCTGCACCAGGACGTACGCCGCCGCGAACACCCGGCCCCGCCGTTGCGCGAACGGGAAGCCGAAGACCGCCAGCGCGCCGTAGACCGAGCCGACGAGCAGCGTCGGCACGAGCAGCTGCTCGAAGCTCTCCGACCCGAGCGGCAGCGTCACGTACGCGAGCACGGTCAGGATGCTCAACGCCCTTTGCACGCGACCACTGTGCTCGACCCCGAACGCCATGGTCAACCCGGTGGTCTGGATCGAAACAGTACCTCCAGCGGGTTCGGCTCTCACCCGGACGGGGTAATTGCCCAGTGCGTCAAACAGTCGGCGCGTCGACACCCCGAGTGGTCGGGAGAAGGCGGCGATGCGCGATGGAACTGGACTTCGACGACGCGTTGATGTGGGGCCTGCGCGGCTACGTCCGGCTGGTCACCGAGGAACTGGGGCTCAGCGGCGAGTGCTCGTACGTGCAGGCGGAACGGCCCGCCGGCGCGTACCTGGCGCTGGACGGCAGGCTGCCCGGGTTCCCCGACCGGGACGTGGCGCTGCTCTGGGACGAGGAGCGCGGGTGGTCGGCCGCGGTGGAGACGCACAGCGGCGAGGACGTCATCGTCCAGGCGCGGTTCGGCCCGGACGTCGTGCCGCCGCCGAAAGCGGTCGCCCGCTGGGTCCGCGGCGTGTTCCGCGGCGACCGGATGCCCGTGCCCCGAGCGGAGAGAGCTCCCGACGACCTGCTCCGCACCCTGACGCCCTACACCGCCGCCGCGCTCGTGCCGGTTCCACGCCGAACCTGACCGTCCACTGAGGACCGCGGTGTCGGCCGCACGGCGACCGGGTACACCGTCGCCATGACTGCTCAGCCGTACGTGGCGGCATCGAGCCAGTGGGTCGACGAAGAGGGCGTCCGGCAGCCGTCCGGCGACGTGCACGCGTGGGTGCCCGGAGCCAACCAGACACTGTGCGGCCAAGCCCTGAGCCGCAGCCGCCTCGGCCGGTTCCGGCACGTGCCGTGGCCGGACGCGGTCTGGCTCTCCCGGACCGCCGAGCCGAACCTGTGGCTGTGCCCCCGCTGTGTCGCCGCGACCACCCCGCGCGCCGAGCGGTCGGGGCGCAAGTGGACCCGCCACCGCCCGCGCCCGTAGCCGATCGTCCACTCCGGTGGCCTGACCGCCGTTGCCGCTGTCGGTGGTAGCCAGTCGTGGTCGGCGGTGCCACGCTGGGTGCGGACGACGGGAGGCTGACGATGGCTGACGGGAAGCCCGCGAACCGGACCGACGTCGACAAGGCCCTGCTCGGTCACTCGACCTACCGCGGTCTCGCGGAGCAGCGGCTGTCACCCGCCGAGGAGAGGTTCGAGCGCGGTCGCCGGACGGTCGGGTTGTGGCTCGCCCCGCTCGTCGCGGTCGTGTTCCTGGCCCTGCCGCTGGACATCCCGGGCAACCAGCAGACGCTCGGCGGGATCCTGCTCGGCGTCATCGTGCTGTGGATCACCGAGGCGGTGCCGATCCCGGTCGGCGGCCTGATCGGGGTCGCGTTCATCGTCATCCTGAACGTGGTGCCGCCCGACACCGCGCTGCGCCCGTTCGGCTCGTCGACGATCTTCACGTTCATCGGCGCGTTCATCCTGGCGCAGGCGATGCTCAAGCACGGCCTCGCGCGCCGGTTCGCGTTCCGGATCCTGTCCCTGCCCCGGGTCGGCGGGTCGACCACCGGGGTGATCGTCGCGTTCGGCGGCATCACCTGCGTGCTGTCCGCGTTCGTGTCCAACACGGCCACGGTGGCGATGCTGCTGCCGACGGCGCTGGGCATCCTCGGCGTCATCGCGAAGCTGTTGCAGGACCGGGGCCTGGTGGCGGCCGACTTCGACCCGCTGCGGCTGCGGGTCGGCGCGGCGATCATGCTCATGCTGGCCTACGGCGCGAGCGTGGGCGGCCTGCTCACCCCGGTCGGCACGCCGCCGAACCTGATCGGGCGCGGCCTGATCGAGGAGGCGACCGGCGAGCGGATCTCGTTCGCCCAGTGGACGGCCACCGCGCTGCCGATCTGCGCGCTCATGTTCGTCGCGCTGGCGGTCGTCCTGCTGCTGCTCAACCGGCCGGAGATCCGGCGCATCGAGGGCGTCGCCGAGTACGTGGCGGGGGAGCGGGCCGCCATGGGCCCGCTGTCGCGCGCGGAGAAGAACACCCTGATCGCGTTCGGCGTCACGGTGACCCTGTGGATCGTGCCCGGCGTCGTCGCGCTGGTGGCGGGCAACGACTCGGACGTCTACGCCGCGATCAGCGACCGGCTCGACGAGGGCATCGTGGCCGTGCTCGGCGCGTCCCTGCTGTACCTGCTGCCGACCGACTGGCGGCAGCGCGAGTTCACGCTGCGCTGGCGCGACGCCGCGCAGATCGACTGGGGCACGATCCTGCTGTTCGGCACCGGCATCGTGTTCGGCTCGCTGCTGGCGAGCACCGGCCTGGCCGAGACCCTCGGCGAGGCCGCGTCCGGCGCGCTCGGACTGACCAGCGTGGTGCCCATCACGATCTTCGCCGTCGTGCTCGCGATCGTGGTGTCGGAGACGACCAGCAACACCGCGTCGGCGGCCGTGGTCGTCCCGATCGTCATCCCGATCGCGGTGGCGGCCGGCGCGGACCCGTTCGTGCCCGCGCTGGCCGCGACGTTCGCCGCGTCGTTCGGGTTCATGCTGCCGGTGTCGACACCGCAGAACGCGGTCGTCTACGGCTCCGGCGTGGTGCCGATCACCAAGATGATCAGGTCCGGCGTCTCGTTCGACGTGCTCGGCGCCGTGCTGATCCTCCTCGGCCTGCCGGTCATGGTGGCGTTGCTCGGGATCGGTGGCTGATGCCCGCGACCACGCACCGGATCGCGGTCATCCCCGGCGACGGCATCGGCCCGGAGGTGATCGGGGCGGCCCGGGAGGTGCTCGACGCGGTGTCGGCGCGGCACGGCGTCGGACTGTCCTGCGTGGAGTTCGACTGGTCGTGCCGGCGCTACCTCGCCGAGGGGGCGATGATGCCGGCCGACGGGCTCGACGCCCTGCGCGGCTTCGACGCCGTGCTGCTCGGTGCGGTGGGGTGGCCCGACGTGCCCGACCACGTGTCGCTGTGGGGACTGCTCATCCCGATCCGGCGCGCCTTCCGGCAGTACGTCAACCTGCGGCCGATCCGGGTGTTCGACGGGCTCGACAGCCCGCTGCGGCACGTCCGGGCCGGCGACGTGGACCTCGTGGTCGTGCGGGAGAACGTGGAGGGGGAGTACAGCGAGGTCGGCGGCCGGCTCAACCGCGGCTTCCCGGACGAGCTGGCGATCCAGGAGTCGATCTTCACCCGGGCCGGGGTGACCCGGGTCGTCGACTACGCGTTCCGGCTCGCCGCCGGTCGCCGCGGCCTGCTCACCTCCGCCACCAAGTCCAACGGCATCGTGCACACCCTGCCGTTCTGGGACGAGATCGTCGCCGAACGGGCCGCCGAGCACCCGGACGTGCGGTGGGACCAGGAGCACGTCGACGCGCTGGCGGCGAAGTTCGTGCTCCAGCCGGAGCGGTTCGACGTCGTGGTCGGCTCGAACCTGTTCGGCGACATCCTCAGCGACCTGGCCGCCGCCGTGGCCGGCAGCATCGGCATCGCGCCGTCGGCCAACCTCGACCCCACGCGCACCCACCCGTCGATGTTCGAGCCGGTGCACGGGTCCGCGCCCGACATCGCGGGCCGTGGCGTCGCCAACCCCGTCGGCGCGGTCTGGTCGGCCGCGCTCATGCTCGAGCACCTGGGCCACCCCGACGCCGCGGCGGACGTGATGGCGGCGATCGAGGCCGTGCTCGCCCGCCCCGCCACCAGGACGGCCGACGTCGGCGGCACGGCGTCCACCCGGGAGGCGACCGACGCGCTGCTCGCGCACCTGGCCTGACCCTCCGGCCGTCGACGGGTGGGATGATCGTCGCCGACGGTGGGAGGGGACGCGTGGGGGATTCGCCCGTGCAGCGCGTGGCAGTGCGGTCGGACGTGCCGGGGATCGCCGCGCTCATGCGCCGGTCGGTGCTGGAGCTGTTCCCGCGCTTCCACGACGAGCGCGAGACCGCCAGTGCGGCCCGCTACCTCACCGAACCCGACGTGGTGCTGATCGAGGACGGCACCTACTTCGTGCACGAGGTGGCGGGGGAGGTCGTGGCCTGCGGCGGGTGGAGCAAGCGGGACAAGCTCTACACCGGCTCGGGCGACCGGCCCGCCGACGGCCGCCTGCTCGACCCGGCCGTCGAGCCCGCCCGCGTGCGGGCGATGTTCGTCCGCGCCGACTGGACCCGCCGGGGGCTGGGCCGCGCGACGCTCGCCGCGTGCGCGCGGGACGCCCGTGCCGCCGGCTTCCGGTCGCTGGTGCTGATGGCCACGCTGCCCGGCGTGCCGCTGTACCGGTCGTTCGGGTTCCGGGAGGTGAACCGCACTCGGGTTCCGCTCCCCGATGGGGTGACGTTGGCCGGGGTCGAGATGGACTACCCGCTCGACTGAGCGAAGCGCCTCTCCCACTGCAGGGTGACGCTCCGCCACGTTCCGGTGACGGAGCCGTCGCCCCACTCCGCCGCTTCCTACGCTCGGCAGATCCCCCGCGCGTAGAGAGCTGATGATCGTCATGACCGGGTCAACCATCCTCATCGCCACCGAACGGGCGGCGGAGGACAACACCGTGCCGGCGGCGAAGGTGGAGCAGGTCTGCGCCCACCTGCGCGAGTGCGGGCACGACGTGATGGTCGTGCACTCCGCGACCGACGCCGCCGCCGCGATCACCGCGCAGGCCGACCTCGCCGCCGCCGTCGTGAGCTGGGAGCTGGTCGGCGCCACCCTCCGGCCACCCGACACGGGCCCGGCCGTCGAGGGCGGCGTGCTGCGGATGCTGCTGGACCGGTTCTCCTCGCGGCTGCCCGTGTTCCTGCTGACCACCGGCGACTACAGCGACGAGACGCCGCTGTGGGTCTCCGAGGTGATCAACGGCTGGATCTGGCTGCTGGAGGACACGCCGGACTTCATCGCGGGCCGGATCGACTTCGCCGCGCGCACGTACCTCGACCACATCCTGCCGCCGTTCTTCCGCGAGCTGTGCCGGTTCGACGACACGCACCCGTACTCGTGGCACACGCCGGCGCACGCGGGCGGCATCGCGTTCCTCAAGTCGCCGGTCGGGCGGGCGTTCTTCGACTACTTCGGCGAACGGCTGTTCCGCACCGACATCTCGGTGTCGGTCGGCGAGCTCGGCTCGCTGTTCGAGCACACCGGCCCGGTCGGCGAGGCCGAGCGCAACGCCGCCCGCATCTTCGGCGCCGACGAGACCTACTTCGTGCTGCACGGCACGTCCACGTCGAACCGGATGATCATCCACAGCGCGGTGGCCAACGACGAGATCACCCTGCTGGACCGCAACTGCCACAAGGCGATCAACCACGGCGTCACGCTCACCGGCGCGCGCCCGGTCTACCTCGTGCCCACGCGCAACGGCTACGGGATCACCGGGCCCATCCCGCCCGAGCGGTTGACCGCCGAGGCGGTGCGCGCGCAGGTCGAACGCACGCCGATCGCCCAGGGCGCGGTGAGTCGGGACGCGGCGTACGCGGTCGTCACGAACTCCACCTACGACGGGCTCTGCTACGACACCGTGCGGGTGAACGAGCTGCTCGGCGCGTCGACCAGGACCCTGCACTTCGACGAGGCGTGGTTCGCCTACGGCCGGTTCAACCCGCTCTACGCGCGCCGCTACGGGATGGCGGTCGACGGCGACGGGCTGCCGGACGCGCAGCGGCCCACCGTGTTCGCCACGCACTCCTCGCACAAGCTGCTGGCCGCGCTGTCCCAGTCGGCGATGGTGCACGTGAAGTCCGGCGGCAAGGCGCCGTTCGACCGGTCCCGGTTCAACGAGACGTACATGATGCACGGCACCACGTCGCCGCTGTACCCGATGATCGCGTCCTGCGACGTCGCGGCGGGCATGATGGACGGCCCGGCCGGGAACTGGCTGACCACCGAGGCGATCACCGAGGCGATCCGGTTCCGGCAGGCCATGATCCGGCTCGGCAGGCGGCTGGCCGACGCGGGCGACCGGCCGCCGTGGTTCTTCGGCGTCTGGCAGCCGACCGACGTCGCCGACCCGGCCACCGGCGAGCGGGTGCCGTTCGACCGGGCGCCGCTCGACCTGCTGCGCACCGAACCGGGCTGCTGGACGTTGGAGCCCGACGCCGCTTGGCACGGCTTCCGCGACCTCGAACCCGGCTTCTGCCTGCTCGACCCGGTCAAGGTGACGATCACCTGCCCAGGTGTGGACGCGTTGGGCGACGTGTCGGCGTTCGGCATCCCGGCCCGGGTCGTCACGGCGTACCTGGAGACCCGCCGGATCGTGGTGGAGAAGACCGACGTCTACACGTTCCTCGTGCTGTTCTCCATGGGCATCACGAAGGGCAAGTGGGGCACGCTGCTCGACGCGCTCACCGACTTCAAGCAGCTGCACGACGAGCAGGCGCCGCTGGGCGAGGTGCTGCCGGACCTGGTGAAGGCGCACCCCGAGCGGTACGGGCGGCTGACGTTGCCGCAGCTGTGCGACGAGATGCACCACAGCCTCGCCGACACCAAGGTCGTGCAGCTGCTGAACGAGGCGTTCACCAGCCCCACGCCGCCCACGGCGGTGATGACGCCGGCCGAGGCCTACCAGCGCTTCATCCGCGGCGAGACCGAGCTGGTCGGCCTGGACGACCTGGCCGACCGGGTGGTGGCCACCCAGGTCACCACCACGCCGCCCGGGATCCCGGTGCTGGTGCCCGGCGAGCGCGTCGGCTCACCCGACGGCCCGCTGCCCCGGTACCTGCGCGTGCTGGAGGCGTTCGACCGGCGGTTCCCGGGTTTCGCGAGCGAGACGCACGGCGTGCACCACGAGGGCGGCAAGTACTGGATCTCCTGCGTTACCGAGTGATGGACCCCGTCACCCGCCCGACCGGGTGACCGAGGGAAGCAACGACGTCGTCGATCGCCGTACGCCTGGGCGGTGAGCCGGGCCGACCGGCTCGACCGACGGGAGGGTGGCCATGCGCTTCGGCAACACCAGGGTGGAGTTCCTGGGCGGTCGTGCCGGTTGCCTGACGATGCTCGTGGTGTCGATCCTGGTGTCGGTGCTGCTGACCGTGCTGCTCAACGCCCTGCTGTGAACGGCGGCGCGGCCGTGTAGTGGTGGGCCCGGGAAGCGGTGGCCGCCGAGTCGCCCAGGTGGATCACGACCCGGCAGCCGGGGTCGCCCACCGCGATGCGCTCTTCGAGCGTGACGGCGGCGCGGCCGGCGTTGCGGGCGGCGATCCCGCCGAACACGGCGGTGGTCATGCGGCACAGCGACGGCGACTGCCGCACCTCGGGGCCGAACGGGCACTGACCGTTGACCAGCACGATCCGCTCGTCGGTCACGTCGACCACGCGGAAGGTCCCACCGATCGCGGCCTTGAGCCGGATCACGCAGTCGGCGATCCGCTGCGCCGACAGCGAGGCGTCGGTGGTGCCGGTGGCCTGCCGGAACTCCAGCTCCACCTGGCCGCCGATGTCCACGGCGACCTGGGCGATGGCGCGTTGCGCGGCCTCCGGTCCCTGCTGCGCCTCGACGGCGTTGGCGAGCTGGACGACCAACGCGCGCAGGAAGCTCTCCCGGCCGAAGCCACCGCTCGGACCGGCTTCGGACAGGTGCGGCAGCGGGTTGACGGTGTGCCGGGGCGGGTCGAGCGGTTCGACCGGGCGGGTGACCGGCAGGACGGATTCGACGGCCTTGCCGACCCGGCGTGCGGCGACGGTGAACTCCGGCGCGAGCTGGGAGATCAGCCAGAGCCCGCGGCCGCGGGGCTGCGCGGTGTCCGGGACGTGGTCGGGCAGGGCGAAGGTGGCGCCCATGTCCCGCACGGTCAGCACCGGGTGGGCCTGGGACCACTCCAACGACACCCAGATCGGGCCGTCGCTGTGGTCGATGGCGTTGGCCAGCATCTCCTGCGCGATCAGCTCGGCGTCGGCGAGCTGCTCGGGTCCGGCCTCGGCGTGCCGGGCCAGGTAGTCCCGGATGTCGCGGCGCAGTGCGGATGGCACCCGCCGGTCGTGTCTGTCCAGGAACCAGTCCACAGGCCGCACGTCTTCCGTTGTCGGCGTCCCGCGGGACGCGGGGCGCACGGCACCAGACGATAATCCGTCGCCGGCCGGGTGTCAGCCGACAAGCGGCTGACCACTACCGCAGGCGCAGCAGCACGCGCACGGTGGTGCCGTCCGCGCTGGTGTGGACGCGCACGAGGTCGGCGAGGTCGTTGACGAGCAGCAGGCCGAGCCCGGACGCCCGACCGGCCTCCGGTGGCCGACGGCCGGCGAGCGGGTCGGTCAGCCGGCCGCCGTCGCGGACCTCGCACACCAGGTGGCCGTCCTCGGCCCAGACGCCGAGACGGCACGGGCCGGAGGTGTGCTGGAGGCTGTTGGTGACGAGTTCGCCCGCGATGAGTTCGAGGTCGGCCAGCCGTTCCTCGGGCAGGCCGGCCCGGCGGGCGCGATCCGCGGCGAACCGGCGGGCCGGGGACACGTCGGCGGGTCGGCTGACCGGGAACGCGCGGTCGGCGGCGTCGGGCAGCGGCGCGTTGTAGCGGGCGACCACGCGGTCCGGGGCGTACTGGTCGCTGGCGTACCGCCGGTCGGCCTCCCAGACCACCGGGTGGGTCTGCCTCGCGTCCGCGATCGCCGTGGCGTCCAGCGCGGAGGTGTCGTAAGGGCAGAGGATCGTGACGTCACGCCCGGTGAACGCGGCGTTGATCAGCGCTTCGTGCTGCGCGCACGCGGGGTACTCCGCATCGGACCGGCTCGCCCAGATCGGCTCGCCGACGATGCGCACGTGGCCGCCGGCGCGGGCGTCGGCGAACCCGCGCAGCACCCTGGCGATGATCCGGCCGGGGTTGCGGCCCTCCTCGGCCATGTCGAGCATCGTCACGTGGCGGGCGGTGTCGCCCAAGGCGTCGCGCAGCAGGTCCAGCCGCTCGCCGGGGACGGCCACCGCGACCGGTTGCTCGCGGGCCAGGCCCTCGGTGACGAACGGGACGAGGGCCGCCAGGTACTCCGCGTCGGAGCGGTAGAACAGGGCGGGGTGGACGAACCGGGGATCCGGCCGGGTGTCGGTGGCGTTCACGGGACCGGCTCCACGCGGACGCCGGGCAGGTCGAGCAGGCCCGCGATCCGCGCCGCACCGGGGAACTCGGTGCGCAGGACCAGCGTGGTGCCCCGGCTGCGGGCGTACTCGTCCAGGCCGATCAGGCCGCGGTGGTCGATGAACGTCAGATCGGAGCCGTCGAGCACGAGCCGCCCGTCACGCGTGGGCGGGCGGGCCCGGTCGAGCACCTGCTCCAGCACCTCCCGGTTGAACATGTCGATCTCCCCGCTGAGTTCGGCGCTGTGGCCCGGTCTGGCCGAGGCGTGCAGCCGGAACCCGACACCCGGCAGGTTGGCGCTCGGGTGCACGCTGGCCAACTGCTCCAGCGCCTGCTCGCTGAGCCGCGTCCGGTCGTAGGCGCACAGGGCGGAGAACGGGTGCCCGGCCATGTACTGGTCGACCAGGTGCTCGTAGTGCAGGAACGCGGTCAGCTGGGCTCGGCTGCGCACCAGCGGCGTGGCCTCGGCGGCGACCCGGAGCCCCCGGTACCCGGCCGCCACGGCCTGTTCGGTGGCCGCCGAGTAGGCCCGGAGCTGGACTTCCGGGTCGACGAGCCCGCCACCGGGGTAGAGCGCGTCCAGTGAGGTGACCCGCGCCGCGCCGGTGGCCAACGCCGCCTCGATCCCGTCGACCCGGTGCACCGCGGCGACCAGTCCCTCGGCGTCCCCGTGGCCGACGTACAGGACCTGCTGCCCCCGCGTGAGGCCGTCGAGGAGGAACTCGGCCACGCGCAGGCCGACGTCCGCACGGTCGTCGTACGACCAGCACACGTGGTCGTGACGCCCCAGGTCCCGGGTGTGCAGCACAAGGCCCGAACTGCGCATGCGACCAACTTAGCGGTGCGGCCGGAGCACGACATCTGCCCGGTGGCACTGGTGCGTGCGGAGGAACGCCGGCGTCCACCCGGAACGGCGTCGAGGAGGAACGGCGTCGAGCAGGGTGACGCCGATGGTGCTGCCGTCGGGCACGCGGTAGGTGCGCCGTTCGCCGGGTGAGCGCCGTGCCCGTGCATGCCCTGGTTCGGCGGTGCCGTCGTCGGCCGCGCTGCGGCTCGGCCAGTTCGGTCCGGAGGCGTTAGCGGGCGTGCGGTGTCAGCCGGATCGGCCGGTGTCGGTCATGGTGGCCTTCGTGGGTGGGTGCCGTCAGGGCGGCCGGCGGGAGGGTGGGCCGCCCTGACGGCGGGGTGTCCGCGGTGCCGGGTGGTGCAGCGGCGCCGGCTCCCCGGACGGGGTGGTTGGCTCGTGGCGATCAGCCGTGCGCGCGCAGGCGGAGGATCGCGTCGACGTCGTGGGCGTAGCCGGTGGCGACGTGCGTCAGGATGTCGAGCTGCACGCGCAGCAACGCGTTCTCGGCGCGCAGCCAGTGCAGCTCGGCCCGCTCGTCGGGGGAGAGCGGGTCGCGGTTGCCGTCCACGCGGGCGCTCAGCGCAGCGGGTCGAACGGGCGCAACGCGTCCGGCTGCTTGCCGGTGGTGATCTGGTCGGCGAGCAGCCTGCCGGTGACCGGGCCGTGGGCCAGGCCCCACATGCCGTGCCCGCCGGCGACGTACACACCGCGGGCGAGCACCTCGCCGATCAGCGGACGACCGTCGGGGGTGATCGGACGCGGGCCGACCCACACGTCACGGCGCTCCGCCCAGCGCACGCCGTCGAGCAGCGGGCGGACCGAGGCGATGATCGCCTCCAGCCGTGCCACCACACCGGGCGCGTCCGGGTCCCGGAACTCCATCGTGCCCGCGACCCGGAGCGCTCCCTGGTAGGGCGTGCACGCCACCCGTGCGGCGGGCAGGTAGACGGGGCCGGGCACCGGGCGGTCGACGGGCACGGTGAACGAGTAGCCGCGGCCCGCGCGCACCGGGACGCGCACACCCCACCTGGCCGCGAGCCGGGACAGCCACGCGCCGGTGGCGACGACCGCGACGTCGGCCGACAGCGACTCGCCGCCACGGGTGCGCACCGTGACGCCCTTGCCGGTGGAGTGGACGTCGACGGTCTCCAGCACGCGGAACGCCGCACCGCGCGCCTGCACCGACCGGGCCAGCGCGTGCACGAAACCACCGGGGTCGAGGTGTCGCTGGCCGTCGATCCGCACGCCCGTCGTCAGGGCTCCCGACGCCAGCGGCACCAGTTCGCGCAGCTCGTCGCGATCGAGGTCGGCGTGCTCGACCGGCTGGCCCGCGTCGGCCATCCGCCGCAGCTCGTGCCGCAGGCCCTCGGCCTGCCGGTCGTCCTCGAACCCGGCGGTGATCGGCGCGGCGATCGTCGGCGCCTCGACGCCGTTGGCGGTCAGCACGTCGAACGCCTCGACGCACTCCGCGTTGAGCGCCCGGTTCGCGCGCACCGCCCGCGTCCAGGACGACCACCGGCAGTTCGCCGCGAACCGCGCCAGGAACGACCACAGGCCCGGGTCGACGGACAGCGGGATGTGCAGCGGCGCGGTCGGGTTCAGCACCGACCGCAGGCCGTAGCGGAGCACGGACGGCTCGTTGAGCGGGATCGTCAGGCCCGGCGAGAGCCACCCGGCGTTGCCCCACGACGCGCCCGCGGCCACCCCGGTGCGGTCCACCACGGTCACCTCGACGCCGCGCTCCTGCAGGAACCACGCGGTCGACAGGCCGACGATGCCCGCGCCGACCACGACCGCGGACCTCGGCCCGCCGGCACTGCGCCCGACGTCGACCATGACCACCTCCACACCCGAGCGGAACTGCTGTCGAACCCAGCATCGCCCGGACGCCCCACCAGGCCGTTGTCGGTTGCCGACAATTCGAGCACGTGATCTTGTCGGGAGCCGACAGCTACTCCGTCGCGGCCAGGTCGATGATCATCGCCAGCCGCTTGCGCGGGTCGTCCAGGTCCAGCGGCGTCACCTCGACCATCTTGCGCAGCCGGTAGCGGATGGTGTTGGGGTGCACGCCGAGCCGTTCGCCCGCTCGCGCGAGGTCGCCCTGCGCCTCCAGCCACGCGCGCAGGGTCGGCACGTAGTGGGTGGCGTGGTCGTCGTCGTGGCGGCGCAGCTCGGCGACCGGTCCCCGCGCCGGGGTCCGGCCCGCCCGTGCGGCGGCGCGCAGGCGTTGCAGCAGGATGTCGTCCCACGACTCGTCGTACGCGGGCGGCACGGCCTCCGGCGTGCGCGCCTCGTGCAGCGCCAGGCACTCGTCGGCCTCCTGCCTGCTCGCGGGCAGGTCGGCCGCCGCGGCGGTCGCGCCGATACCGGCGGTCACCGTCACCCGGTCCGGCAGCGCGGCCCGCAGCAGGGCCACCCACTCGCGGGCCGCGGTCACCTGCTCGCCCGGCAGCACGGTGTAGAGCGTGTTGCCCGACAGCGTGCTGCGGCCGGGCCGCGACCAGCCGAAACCCGTGGTGGCGCGTTCGAAGGCCAGCAACAGCGCGGCGTGCCGCTCGTCGGCGATGTGCGCGCGGACCGCGATGACCCGCAACGGCCCCTGCGGCAACCCGAGCCTGCTGACCACCGTCGCCGCGTCCGCCGTGCCCTCCAGCAGCCGGATCACCAGGTCGGACTCCACCTGGCGCTCCAGGTCGGCGCTGGCCCGGGAGCGCAGCAGGTGCAACGCCACCGTGCGGGCGCCGTCGGCCAGCGCCGTGCAGCGGACCCCGGTCAACGGCACACCGCACGTCACCCACACCGAACCCAGCACCTCGCGGCCCGCCCGCACGGCCACGACCATCCGCCCGGTCAGGCCGTGCTCCGGGTCCGCCTCGACGAACAGCGGCTCGTCGTAAGCGGCGAGGTAGGAGAACACGCCGCGCCGCTCGAACGCCTCCCGCAGCCGCGGCGGCGCCTGGCGGCCCAGGATCGTCTCCAGCCGGGCCGGGTCGGCGCCCTGCTGCGAGCTGGAGTACGCCAGCACGTGGGAGAGCCGGTCCTCGATGGTCACCGAGCCGCCGACCGCGCCCGCGAGGCTGTCGGCCAGCGCGAACAGGTCCGTCGGCCCGCGGCCCGACTCCGTCTCCCGGCCCTCCAGCACCAGCCCGTAGACCACACCGGCCAGCTGGCTCCACGACACGGCCGGGTCGACCAGCATCACCGCGACGCCCTCCGCCGCGCCGATCGTGGCCGCCTCGCGCTCGGCGTCACCGTGCAGCAGCACCACGGCCGCCTTCGCTGCCACCGCCCACCCCACGGCCTGGGCCACCGACTCGGCGCCGACGGCCAGGAACACGTCGCCGCCGACCGCCCGCGCGTCACTGGCCTCGCGCATCACCACGCTGCGCAACTGCGTCGACCGGGGCACGGGGCAGCACGCCAACCGCACGCCGTAGCCACCCAGCACGTTCACCAGGCGGTCCAACCTGATCATGGGCAAACCTCTGTTCGGAGCCGACAGCACACCGTAACCGCCGGTCGCGTCAGCGCTCCTCGACCTCGTCCCGCCGCCGGATGGTGACCAGCTCGCTCGCGTCCTCGCGGCGCAGCCTGCGGATCATGGACCAGGCGATCCGCTCCGCCTGCGACTTCGCCAGGTCCGCCTTCTCACCCGCGAACAGCTCGTCGACGGTGTCGGCCCACAACGCCAGCCACCGGGTGAAGTGCGCCGTCGTCAAGGGGGAGCGCTCGTGCAGGTCGAGGTGCACGCGCAGCAGGTTCCGGCGGTACGTTCCGGCGCGGAACAGCACCGTGTCCCAGAAGTCGGCGATCACGGGCAGGTGGGTGGCGAGGTCGAGCCGGGCCACGTCGCGGAAGACCGGGCCGAGCAGCCCGTCGTCGAACGCCCGCCGGTAGAACTCGGTCACCACGGCCAGCGCGTCCTCCCGGCCGGTCAGGTCCCTGGCCGCCGTCACGGTGTCGAGCCCGGACGCCGCGGCACCAGGTCGAGCAGCACGGGGCCCGCCGGTTCGCTCACCAGCGCCCGCACGGTCACGTCGTCCAGCACGGCGAGGAACGCGAGCTGGGCCGCGCGCAGCGCGCCGCGCAGGTGGCAGCCGCCGCGCAACGGGCACGGGGGTCCGTCGCAGTCCACCACCTCGCGGTCGCCCTCCAACGCGCGCACGACGGCGCCGACCGAGGCGTCCAGCGTCGCGGCCGGCACCCCGACCCCTCCGGTCCGGCCACGCGCGGTGGTCGCGAAACCGTGCCGCTGCAAGCGCTGCACGACCTTGGCCATGTGGTGGCGCGGCACGTCCAGCGCGTCGGCGAGCTGGTCGACGGTGAGCCGACCGCCGTCGGTCGCCAGGAGCATCACCACGCGCAGCGCGATGTCCGTGGACCGGATGAGGTGCATGGTCGGCAACGGTAGCAAAAGCGGTATTCTCGGTTCCTGTTTAGGGTCGGACCAGGTCGGGAGCGACGGTGGAGTCGGACGAGAACGGCGTGCCGGAGCCGGCGGGGGACCCCGTGTGCTGGTTGTCGCTCGTGTGCCCGGAGTGCGGCTCGATGGCCGAGGGGCCGGTGTCTTCCGCGTGCGACCGGTGCGGCGCGGAACTGCCCGAGCGCGAAGGCGAGCGCTGATTTCCTTATTGGTTCATTGCCTGTCCTTTTGTTCACGAGTGTGACCCGGGCCGGGCGATTCTGTTCACGAATATGACCGCCCGTATTTGACGGACCGGTGGGGTTGAGCGCCGGAACCGTCCACCACCTCGGCGTTCGACGGTATTCGACACCTGCGCGCCCAATCCTCGGGAAAACCGTCGTTGACCTGCCGACGGGTGGCCTCTAACATCCCGCTGGAAAGCGGTTTCCCTCATTGCCGCCACGCTTGTCCAAGTGCGGGAAACGGTGCTTTCGAATGGCCGGCCGCCGACCTCGGCGTCCCGTGAAGTGAGAAGTGGAGTAGTTCATGAGCACAGCGGATCACCGTCGATCCACGCGGCCCGCGCCACCGCGTGGCGCACGATGGCGGACGGGTCTGGCCGCCGCGGTGGCGGCCACGGCACTGGCCGCCACCTTCACGATGTGGTCGACCGCCACGACCGCGCAGGCGGCCGTCGGGGCGGGCACCTACACCATCAAGAACGCGGGCAGCGGGCAGTGCCTCGACGTGCCCAACGCCAGCGCGGCCAGTGGCGTCCAGCTCCAGCAGGCGTCGTGCGGCAGCGCCGGCAGCCAGCAGTGGACGTTGGCGGCGGTCAGCGGCGGCTTCCGGATCACGTCGGTCTCCAGCGGCCTGTGCGTCGGCGTCCAGGACGCGTCGACCAGCGCGGGCAAGGCGATCCAGCAGCAGAGCTGCACGGGCGCCGCGAGCCAGGCCTGGTCGTTGACCGCGAGCGGCAGCAACTACCGCGTGGTCAACACCAACGGCGGCAAGTGCATGAACACCAAGGACAACTCCACCGCCGCCGGCGCGCCGGTGCAGCAGAACTCCTGCGACAGCGTGGCCACCAAGCAGTGGACGTTCACGCCGACGAGCGGCGGCCCGACGTCCACGTCGACCTCCACGACCACCAGGACCACGACGACCACCACCACGGGCAACCCCGGCGGTGGCGACGGCAGCGGCCCGTGGCCGAGCGACACCGGCAGCGTGCACCAGACCACGACGCGCAACGTGGGCACGTACTTCAACGGTGGGATGAAGAAGTACTACGGCATCGGCGACGGTGGTCAGGGCGAGAGCCAGGACCCGATGTTCGTGGTGGCCAACGGCGGCACGATCGAGAACCTGTTCATCGACGCCCCGGCCGGCGACGGCATCCACTGCGAGGGCTCCTGCACCATCCGCAACGTCTGGTGGAACGACGTGGGCGAGGACGCGGCGACGTTCAAGGCCTCCAGCTCCTCGGCGACCTACCTGATCGACGGCGGCGGCGCGCGCAAGGCGTCGGACAAGGTGTTCCAGCACAACGGCGCGGGCACGTTGACCATCCGCAACTTCCAGGTCGACGGCGCGGGCAAGCTGTACCGGGCGTGCGGCAACTGCGCCACGTCCTACCAGCGGCACGTGGTGATGGACGGCGTGACGGCGCGCAACACCAGCGTGCTGGCCGGCATCAACACCAACTGGGGCGACACGGCCCGCTTCACCCGGATCACCGTGTACGGCGACACCACGATCTGCGAGAAGTACCAGGGCGTGCCGAAGGGCTCCGAGCCGAAGAAGATCGGTGAGGGCGCGGACGGCAAGAACTGCTTCTACTCCGCGTCGGACATCACCCAGCGTTAACGACGTCCGCACGGCACGGATCGAGGTCGCGGCCCACCGGGTCGCGGCCTCGATCCCGTTCGGCCCGCGGCGGTATCGCCCGGTTCCCCGGCGTCGCGGTCGAGTTCGGCTACGGTGTGGGACGACCGGGCGGCTTGGCGTGAGCGGGGCGAGGGGCAACTACGGTGACCAGCTGGATCGACGTGATCAACTACGTCCGGACGCGCTACGAGGTGTTGGAGGAGACCGACAGCTGGCTGCGCTTCCGGCTCGACCTCGGCGAGAGCCGGACCCAGCAGGTCTCCGTGCACCACGTGCCGGAGTCGGACGGCGTGGCGTGGGTGGAGATCTCCTCGCCCGTCGGCCGCGCCGACGCGATCGACCTGAAGCGGCTGCTCGTGCTCGCGGGCACGTCGGCCGTCGGCGGCGCCGCCGTGGTGGACGACGTCGCGCTGCTCAAGCACACCGTGCCGCTGGAGGACCTCAGCGTGCGGGAGGAGTTCGAACGCCCGCTGATGCTGCTGGTCACCGCCGCCGACGCGTTCGAGCACGAGCTGACCGCGACCGACGACTTCTGACGGCGACCGTCACGCCGGCAGGCCGATGACGGTCCGGTCGCCGTGCTCCCAGACGGGGACCATGGTCACCGCGCCGATCCGCCGGCCGCGACCGGTGCGCACGAGCCGGTAGTCGTACCGGCCGCCCAGCGTGTAGAGCCGGCCACCCGCCAGCGGACCGTCCCGGTGCGCGGCCTGGAAGTCCGCGGTGACGGTGGCCCGCGCGCCCTCGACGTGCGCGGTCTGGTTGCCGAGCAGGTGCTGGGTCGCCGACAGGTGGCCGAGGTTCGCGCGCCGGCCCGCCACCAAGTCGGTCGCGGCCACCGCGCCGGGTTCGCCGCCGACCAGGCCGGTGTAGTCGACCCACACCCGTGCGGCGAACACCTCCTGCAGCAGATCCCACTGCTTCAGGTCGAACCGGACGGCCATCTGGACGGTGACCGCGATCGGGTCCTGGTCGGCCGCCGGCGCCGCGGCCGCCTGCCCGCTCGCCAACGCCGAGCCGATCGAGGCGCTCGCGCCGACGGGCACCGTCCGACGGGTCAGTCGGTCAGCTGTTCTCTCGCTCATGGTCGGCGATCGTCGCGCGGCGGGCGCGGCGGCGTCCAAGACCCGCTGCCATGACCAGAACGCATGACTCCCGACGCCGACGCGGGTTTCGCGACCGGGCCCCTCGCCGATTCGGAGTTGTAGGGTGAACACCACCGTGCCGCGACGGAGGAACGCCATGACGGCTGAACGGCTCGAAGGCCACCTGGTCCGTGACCCCCGCACCCTGCGCGCCGACGTCGAAGCGCAGCTGGACCACGCCGCGGAGGAGGTCAGCAGGCGGCTCGGCGGCAAGGTCGACTACCACGTCGTGCGCGCGGCCGTGTCCGACGCCTACCAGCGGCTCGCCGACAAGGCCAAGTTCCCCAACTTCCTGCCGATCCTGGCCGCCCGGTCCGCTCAGCGGAACCTCCGGGTGACCTGACGTCACGACAGGGGCAGCTCGGCCCACACCGTCTTGACGTCGGCGCCGAGGTACGTGCCCCAGCGGCGCCTCGACAGGTGGTCGACCATGATCAGACCCCGGCCGCGGAACGCGCCGAGGCGCGACGTGCCGACCACCGGGACGTGCTCGGGGCTGCCGTCGTCCACCTCGATCCGCAGGGCGTCCCGATCACGCGATCGGTGCACGCGCAGCCTGCGTGGCGCGCACGCGTGGTCGTAGGCGTTGGACACCAGCTCCGTGCAGACCAACATCAAGTCCTGCAACAAGTCCTCGGTCAGCTCGGACAGGACGGTGGCCAGCCACTGCCGGATCTGCGCCAGCGGCGGGACCGGCGTGGTCAGGTCGACGCTGATTCTGGCGGCGAGCGCGTTCTCCGATGACGTCATGTGAGCGTCCCCCAGGGCACTCGGCCGCTCTGCCTGGTCACAGCGGCCTCGGCCCGGTGGGGTACCCCGCCGCCCCGGCGTGCACACATCGTGTCCGGCCGGTGCGCTGAGCACATGCCGCGCTACGGATCGTGATCTACCCTTGCTTTCCGTGACAGAGGAAAAGGTTCCGGTGGACGATCCGGTGGCGGTGCTGCGCGTGGCGGTGGACGCGGCCGTGCAGGCCGTGCTGCGCCTGGATCCTCACCACGCCGACGCCCGGCAGGAGATCGTCCGCGTGCTCGCCGGGTTCGCCGCCGCCACCGCCCCGGTGCGGGATCGCCTGCAGGAACTGGCGACGCGGACGCCGAACGGCCCGGTGTCGGCCACGCTGGGCTTCCTGCGCGACGCCGGCGACCAGGCCGCCGGTGGCGACGTCCAGGCCGCTCGCGTCTTCCTGCTCGCCGGCCGCACCGCGTTGTTCCGCCTCGCCCGGGCGGGGCCGACCGACGGCTGATCACGCGGTCGGCTCACGTGCTCAGCTCATGCGGTCAGCTCACGCGGTCAGCCGGAACGGCCCGCCGGGCCACGTCTCCGAGCCGGACAGGGTGTCGCGCGCCAGCTGCTCCAGCACGTCGGACATCCGTCCCGCACGGGCGAAGGCGCGCCGCTGCCGGTCCGCGCCGCCGCCGTCCCGGTCCAGGGTGGACAGCAGTTCGCGCACGAGACCGGCGTCGTCGAGCTGGTCGCCGACGCGGTGCAGGAGCCGGTCGAGCAGCAGGCGTGCGGGCACGAGGCGGCCGGACAGCACGTCCAGCGACAGTCCGGTGATGCCGTCGCGCGCGGCCCGCCAGGTGGCGGCGCGCAACACCTCCGTCGGCACGGGCGAAGCCCGCAGCCCCCGCCGGAGGTCGGCCAGCGCCGTGCGGACGAGGGCGTGCACCAGGGCCGCCAGCAGCACGGCCTCGTCCACGGTGGCCGCGACGTCGGCGACCCGGACTTCCACGGTCGGCAGGTGGGCGGAGGGCCGGACGTCCCAGTAGATCATCCGCCGGTCCCGGGCCGTGCCGGCGGCGAGCAGCATGTCGCAGGTGGACTCGTAGTGCGCCGCCGACTCGAAGTACGGCGGCGGACCGGCGCTCGGCCAGCGTGACCAGACCATCGCGCGCCAGCTCGCGTAGCCGGTGTCGACGCCGTGGGCGAAGGGCGAGTTCGCGGTCACCGCCCCGAGCACCGGCAACCACGGTCGCAGGTGGTTGCACACCTGCACGGCCGTTTCCGGGTCCGGCACGGCGACGTGCACGTGGCAGCCGCAGATGGACTGCTCGGCGGCGAGCTGCCGGTAGTCCTCGGTGAGCCCGCGGTAGCGGTCGCGGTCGGTGGTCGAGCCGACCGGTCCGCCCACCGGCGGCACGCCGACCGCCAGCAGCCGGTGGCCCAGGGCCTGGGCGGTCTCGACGGCGACCAGCCGCAGGCCGTGCAGCTGCCGGCGCACGTCGGCGACGTCGTGGCACACCGGGGTGCGGGTCTCCACCTGGGCTTCGGTGAGTTCGACGTCGAGTTCGACGCCGAACCGCCGCCTGGCCGCGTCCACCACCTCGGCGCCGTGCGGCGCGGGCTGACCCGTCCGTGCGTCGACCAGCAGGAACTCCTCCTCGACGCCGAGCGTGGGGGCCGCGCCGTCCGCCAGACTGCCCATCGCGCCTCCGATGGCTGTTCGGCCAGGGCTGTCGGGATACCCCCGGTCGGACGCGTCAACCCGTCCGGGCGGACGGGCCACGAGGCCTGGCTCGATGGTCCGATCGGGTGAACTGCTGCTGGACCGCTCAAGTCAACCGGCTGTGGTGCCGAAGAGAGTGGTGAGCGCCGGAGTCCAGTACGCGGACCCGGCGCTTCGTCGTGTCGCCGGCCTTGTCGTGCCAGTGCCAGTCGGGGTGCCAGCCGCAGTCGGAGTCGATGGACCCGTCGCCCTGGGCGGGATTGGCCCCGCGTGGAGCATTGAAACTTTCTGCTCCACACCCCTGGGTGATGACTTTCTCGGTCAAGTAAGGCGCAGGTCTGTGCGGTTTGCGGCAATCGCCAACTGAGACTGACCAGGGGTATCCGGGCATCCGGAGCATTGACATGTTTCGTGGAGCAGATCGAAACTTTAGGTCACTGTTTCGGTCGTCGGTCCGTGTTGCCCACCACCCTGTCTCAAAGGAGAGCCCTGGTGATCATCAGTTCAGGCCGCTTGAGAGTCCGCGCGGCGGTGCTCATGTTGGCGATAGCGACGTTGGCGCTGGCCGGGACGTTGACGGCGGTGGCGCGGTCGACGACCGCGACCGCGGCGGCGTCGGGTGATGTGGTGGCGTTGGCGGGTGTCGAGGACGAGGGCGCCGACTGTCCCGTGAGCCTGCCGGGCTCGTACCCGTCGACGTCGCGGTTGCCGGATCCGTTCACGAAGGTCGACGGTCGGCGGATCTCGTCGCGGTCGGACTGGCGGTGCCGGCGGGCGGAGATCCGGGAGATGGCCGAGCGGCACGTGTTCGGCGACAAACCGGCCAAGCCCGCCACCGTCACCGGGACCGTGTCCGGCAGCAGCGTCACGGTGAACGTCTCGCACAACGGCCGCAGCTCCAGCTTCTCGGCGAGCGTGCAACTGCCGTCGGGCACGGGCCCCTTCCCGGCGGTGATCGTCTACGGCGGGTTCGGCGGCGACACCGCCACCATCCGCGCCGCCGGCGCCGCGACCATCAGCTTCGACCCCTA